>NZ_MEBP01000096.1:0-83570 GCF_001722075.1 Salinivibrio sp. SS2
TGCCAAGTAGTTGATAGCGGCGTCATCAACCCAAAAGGTAATCGAACCACGATTAATCAGTGCTTGATTGTATTGCTTCCAATTGCTGATTTTATACTTGGCTTTGCTCATCATCTGAGACCGGTTTTGAGGCGTTGATGATCTGATCGCCGCTAGAGTGATAAGTTCAATGATTTAGGAAACAACGCCCCCAAAACCGAACAATCTCTTATGAGCTGACGACGGCAGATCAAATATTACGTGGGTCGGTCACTATTAGCGGTGACTTGAAGTCCGATCCGTTATTTTCCGAACAGTGGCATCTCAATAACACCGGTCAGACCGGTTACGCCATGCAAGCGCAAACGTATCAAGCTTGGATAGATTTACGTACGGCGCAAGGAATGAGTGAAGAGGAAGCGCGTCGCCGTTATCAATACGACCCGAGCATTCTTGTCTCTGGTGAAGACATGAACGTGTTAGCGGCGCATCAAAAAAACATTACCGGCCAACAGGTAACGACTGTTGTGGTGGATTCGGGAATGGCGGTTGCCCATGAGGATCTGGTTGATAATGTATTGCCGAATCGTTCGATTAACTTTTTGGATGACTCTAGTGACCCAACAGCGACCGGTACCGGTGGCGACCATGGCACATCCGTCGCCGGTTTAATTGCGGCAAAAGGCTGGAACGGCTTAGGTGGACGCGGGGTCGCGCCAGACGCCAATCTGATTGGTATGAATTATCTTGAGGAACAGTCCAGCGCAAGCGAAGCGGCAAGCTATGGCATGACAGGTTCAGGGATTAGTGAAAGCGAAAACATCGCCGCGTTCAACCGCAGTTATGGTATTTCAGCGCCAGCGTTTATTCCGACAGAGACGATGGATGAAACCATGTACCGTTACCCCACACAATACCTTCGCCAAGGCTTGGGGGCGTTGAATATTAAATCGGCAGGGAATGCCTTTGAGTCGACGCAAAGCTGGGCTGAAGGCAATCGACTTTGCGACGCTGCTCAAAACGGTATTGTATCTGGACAATCACGTGTTCTTAGTTGCTATGACAGCAACTGGGATCCCGCTAATGCTAGCTTTTACACTGTGACGGTGGGGGCGACGACCACGGCAGGTAAAAAATCGAGCTACTCGACGGCAGGTTCCAGTCTTTGGGTTGCTGCGCCAGGCGGTGAATACGGTACGACAGAGCCCGCCATGGTGACAACTGATCAAATGTCGTGTCAGCGTGGTTATGCCAGTCAAGCGGCGGTCGATGAATTTGAACAATCGAACGGGGCCTTTTTGGCATCGCTTGGCGTTGAGGATTTTCATGCCCGAGTTTGGCCTTTTAATACACCGGGGACCGACCTTAATCGTGACGTGAATCCATCATGTAATTACACCAATACCTTCAATGGTACCTCTTCTGCTGCGCCGAATGTGACTGGTGTGGTTGCGTTGTTAGTGCAGGCCAATCCGCAGCTTACGTGGCGACAAATCCGTTATATTCTCGCGGCAACGTCTGACAAGATTGATGTCAACGATAAGCCTATCTCACTGTTGGTAGGGGGAGAAGACAGTCAGCGTACCGTCCCCGTCCATTTGGGATGGGTCGATAACGCAGCAGGGTTCTCGTTTAATAATAAGTACGGTTTCGGGCGTGTGAATGCCGGAAAAGCGATTGAGATGGCGACCCAGAACCCGATCAAATTACCGCCATTAGTAGAAAGTGAGTGGATTGATGTGTCCCCATCCGTGCCGCTCAGCATCCCTGATGCGGATGCAAAAGGAACCAGCTTACGCTTTACGCTTGATGAAAGCCGTCTCAATAAAAATCTGACCATTGAAGGACTGCAATTTGGCTTTAATATTGAAAATGCCGATTTAACCGCCGTTAGCAACGGCGACCTGACTGGAAGCACAGCCGCGTCAGATATCGCCATTAAAGTGACGTCTCCGTCGGGTACCGAAGCAATCCTCGCTACGTCGCGCACGTCTTTAGGTGCCTATCAAGGGTTAGGTAACAGTGACCATCCAGGATATGCGTATCATATTAGTGGACCTATGTTGGCCAATGCCTTTTTAGGCGAAACCGTATATGGCCAATGGACGGTTGATATTGTCGATACAAATCGCGCCGATTTTGGTGAGATATACAATAATCGCGTACCCAGCCAATTGACTGCAGCGCAAATTCGCGTCTATGGCCACTGATCCCATTGACAGCAACCAGATTGATAGAAAGGAGTTCATCATGAAAACAGCCGTAATGATTGTTATCACTGCAATGGGAATAAGTGGTGCTGCAAACGCAAGTGACATGGGTAGCATTCAGCAACCGGCGCAATCTTCGATTGTGCAACCTATCGAGCGTAAAGCGACCACCGCGGAGCAAGCCATTGCCGAGAAGCTCGGAGAGAATGCCACCTTATCCGATTTACCTGAACTGCAAAGTTACAAAGGGGTAAACCTAAATAACCAACCTCTGCAAGCGGGGAGTACGGTTTATAACGAAGTGACTCGCAGTGTAGGAAAAGTGACAGGTAATATCACCGTTTTGCTGAGCCATGGTTCCATTTATGACTTGGCAGAAACCCTCAAGCTTAACGTCACCTACTTTGATGAGCGTGCGAAGTTAGGGCAGCTCAGTGCTGCGGGCCAGCATGATATCCTCGCCACCTTGGATAAAGTTCGCCAGTCTCCACAAGTTGCCTCGGCGCGCCTTGATATTGCAGAGAGCCGTAATCGTCCTCAGTGATCGGTGTCAATACATTGATAAGAGTAATGCTTTTTCTTCAATGTTCGCCAAAAACCGCCCTAGTGGCGGTTTTTGGCTGTTAGCTTGTGGTAAAACACCACGCCAGATATATCGCTATGACTTGAGTTGATGACAATCGAATAAGTTTGGCGTATTTTTTGCAGTATTTTTCATAATGCATTCAAAGGCAAATGTTTGCCGTCAGATTGGCACCAAGACCCAAAGAGTATCGATTATGTTTAATAAGCAACTTTTAGCAATTCTTATCCCTTTAACCCTTACTGGCTGTGGTGGTGGTAGTGACGACGGTGGCGGTCCACCTCCACCAGCTCCTAAGTATACCTTTGAATTTGCGGCTATTTATGCAAAATCGTCTCCTGATAGTAATTGTGCTGTCTACGGTGAAAAACAAGATGGAAAACAAATTCTCGCAACGAAAGATCGGGTAATAAGTGGCATTAATACGACTGGAACGATTCTCATTCATGACGATCTAGGTAATGTGGTAAATACTTATGATGTCGAAGCGAACAAGCTAACGATCAATCAATCATTGGTTCCAGCAAGGGGTTACGTAACCTTTGTGCTTGCCAAGGGAGCTGAGGTTACAGCCGTTTCCTATCAAAAAAGCGCATTAAGTCAGACTTTACTGTTTGGTTACCCTGTCGACAGCGTCAGCAATGATGATCGATGCATAACCTCAGGCGCAACCGAGCCAAATGAACGCGAGTATACAAACGTCAGGGTTGATGTTTCGAATGGCTCGAACGCGTACAGCGTTGGTATCACAACACAAGATAAGAGAACGCTGTCGTCAAACTTTGGCGCTAAAACAATCAGTCGATCATTTAGTAGCGCATTAGGCGTAGGATATGCAGAAAAAGCTGCTGGTGATCCCTCCAATACTGATATCACTGATATCAATACACCCCGTGAAATTACAGATTACAAGTTTTTTAATCTGTCTGATGACGCTACAGTCGAACTTGAACCTTTATCAGATAGTAATAGTTGGATATCGCCTGCCAATACCTACAACTTAACTTCCGCCGCTCTCTATGTCGACTACCAGCAAACGCCCTATATTTGGCAAAACTTGCCGTACGGTGCAAATGAAACTATCGACTACCGCTACGATCCAGCCAACAATAATCTGTCGTACTTCTTAACCGCAGAAGGAAGCGTGGACGCTTCAAGTGACCAATGGCAACTGTCAACCGCACAGCAATTGTCTGGAACACAACTTAGTGCTGGATTAGATGGTGCCAGTCTGGTAGGTAATATCACCGTTCCCTCACAGACAAATGTAAATATTGATGGTAGCGGAAATTTAACCGCCTATGGCAACGATGCTGACGGCCAAGTGGGGATTCAACGTATTGCTTATCAAGCTACAAATAGTTCAACAACAGTCACACACGTTATCTATGCTGAAGCGAATCACCAGCAAGTTGTCCCCGAGCTACCCGAAAACATTATTACTGGCTCGCTTAATCATTATGATATCAGTGTGATGTACACAGAAAGCGATCAAGCTCTAGCGGCGTTGATGGCAGAACACACCAATCCAAGTATTACTGATAGTAGCGACCTTAGTGTGGACCAATTACCGGTGCTCTTTACTACCTATGAGCGAGAGCAATTGGCACGGCAAAAGAAAATTATCGATCATTATCAAATATCAACGAGTAATCCTTAGGGCCTAGAGCCTTTCTTGCTCTTTCCCGTAATCCATAATCTATTCCCTAGGACCTAGGACCTAGGACCTAGGACCTGGGACCTAGGCCATAGGTCCTTTCCCCTAAAACCCCTACGTGATACCATTTTTTCAGGAATGACTTAAGGAAAGTTCGATGAAAATTGCCGTTGCAGGAACAGGTTACGTCGGGTTGTCGAATGCTATGCTACTGGCGCAACACAACCAAGTGGTTGCCCTTGATATTGTAGAAGAGAAGGTCAACCTGTTGAATAACAAGCAGTCGCCGATCGTAGACGCGGAGATCGAGCGTTTTCTGAAAGAAAAACCGCTCGATTTTGTCGCGACGCTAGATAAAAAACAGGCCTATCAAGACGCTGATTTTGTTGTGATCGCAACACCCACTGATTACGACCCCGAAACCAACTACTTTAACACCAGTTCAGTTGAGGCGGTTATTCAGGATGTGATGGCGATTAACCCGAATGCGTTCATGGTGATCAAATCCACTGTCCCGGTCGGCTACACTGCAAGCATTAAAGCAAAATTTGGTTGCGATAATATCCTCTTTTCGCCGGAGTTCTTACGTGAAGGCAAAGCGCTATACGACAATCTATATCCTTCACGTATCATTGTCGGTGAAGACTCAGATCGTGCGCGCACTTTTGCCAGCCTGCTGCAGCAAGGGGCGATCAAAACAGATATCCCGGTACTATTCACGCACTCCACCGAGGCGGAAGCGGTCAAGCTCTTTTCCAATACCTACTTAGCGATGCGCGTTGCGTACTTTAATGAGTTAGATAGTTATGCGGAGACACATGGTTTAGACGCGCGTCAGATCATCGAAGGTGTCGGGCTTGACCCACGCATTGGCGATCATTACAACAACCCCTCGTTTGGCTACGGCGGTTACTGTCTGCCAAAAGACACCCGACAACTGCTGGCTAACTACCAAGATGTGCCCAACAATATTATTCAAGCGATTGTCGATGCGAACACGACTCGCAAAGACTTTATTGCCAATGCGATCATCAAGCGCGAGCCCAAAGTTGTAGGAGTATACCGCTTGGTGATGAAAGCAGGGTCAGATAACTTCCGCGCTTCAGCCATTCAAGGAATTATGAAGCGCATTAAAGCGAAAGGGATTGAAGTTATCGTTTATGAACCTGTACTTGAAGAGCAAAGCTTTTTTAACTCCGAAGTGATCACTGATCTGGACAGCTTTAAACAGCGCGCGGATGTGATTGTTGCCAACCGGATGGTCGATGAAATTCGAGACGTAGCAAGCAAAGTCTATACGCGCGATCTGTTTGGCGAGGATTGAGGGAAACGCAAAGAAGTTCCTAGGATCCTAGGCCCTAGGGACTTTATCTACCTGAGCTGGCACTTAACGCTGTTAAGTATTCCGTAATCTTTCCCTAGGACCTAGGACCTAGGACCCTAGGATCTTCCTCTCTTTCCGTCTTCTCCCTCGCAAAACTCTCTTAACACCATACAACTTAACCATCGACCTTACGTATCCTCACTGCACATTCATAATCCGTCGATGATGCTATGTTATTTATCACCAGCCGTATTCCTGAACAGGGACCGAAAAGTGAGGCCAGCCGTTGGTTGAGTTTTGATCATCAAAACACCGATATATCGAAATGGGTGTATTTTTGCCAGCGCGCGGGACAGGGTGAATATCAAGAGCTGACAGCGGCGCCGTTTATGGCGAGATTAAAAGCCTTACCCATCCAAACCCAGATCCTCTTTTTACTTCATGGCTATAACAATCACATGGAGCGTCATGTTTTTCCGATGGCCCACACGCTTCAGGTTCAATTTGACAGAATTGCACCCAACGCCATTATGGTCGTACCGATCATCTGGCCCTGTGATGACGATGGTCGGCTCGGCATGATTGATGATTACTGGGACGATCAACTGGCGGCCACGGCGTCTGGTCTGGCTTTCAGTCGCTTACTGGCGATGTTTGATGAATGGCGTCGCGCTCCAGAACAACAAGCGAGCCCCTGCAAGCGACGTATGAATATACTGGCGCATTCTATGGGAAACCGAACCTTAATCAGTACCTTTCACCATTGGCATCAACACGCGGGGCTGGATACCATGCCACAATGGTTCCGACATATTTTTATGGTGGCGGCGGATGTTGATAATCAAGCCTTAGAACCTCAGCAGCCGGGCAGATCTGTGCTGGATGCGGCTAAACAAGTCCACATTTATTATGCTGCAGATGATTTAGCCATGGCTGCCTCCAAAGTGGTCAATATGCGTCATCGCACCATCACTCGGCGCCTAGGGATGACAGGGCCAGAAAACCTTGATGTGTTGCCTGCTC
The DNA here is from genome assembly GCF_001722075.1 of Salinivibrio sp. SS2. Taxonomy (NCBI): domain Bacteria; kingdom Pseudomonadati; phylum Pseudomonadota; class Gammaproteobacteria; order Vibrionales; family Vibrionaceae; genus Salinivibrio; species Salinivibrio sp. SS2. The sequence goes on from NZ_MEBP01000096.1 coordinate 6,777, forward strand.
ACAAGGTGACGGTAACCGACTGCGATGCCTTTAACGACCAATTCGACCCAAGCTGGGGACACACTTACTTTCTTACCGACGACAATGGCCACCCAAGCCCATTGATAGAACAAATGATGAATAAGATGATAAAAGATTGAATACGGGAAGGAGCAGACCGCACGCGCAGTGTTTCTTTTGCTCTTTCCGTAATCCGTACTCTTTTCCCTAGGCTCTAGGAGCCTAGGATCTTCCGCCCAAGGACATCACTATGCCCAATACTTCCATCGATAACGATATGCTCACCGTCACCCACCATGGCGGTTATCATACAGTGACGGGCTCATGCCATCAGCTAGATATTAAACCGAGTGGTTTACGCTTGCTGATTGATTGCGGCCAATACCAAGGTGACGAAGCGCGAGAGGCGAGAGGGCACCTCAATGGCAAGGGTATCGATGCGCTTATTCTTACCCATGCGCATATTGACCACTGCGGCTTGCTGCCTTGGTTACTGGCGGCAGGGTTTTCTGGACCCATTTACTGCACCGAAGCGACGGCGGCACTGGTGCCGCTGTTGATTGATGATACATTAAAACTGCAATTGAACATGCGCCATGGCGATCGCCAGCGGATACTAGAGCGTATTAGCCAGTTGATGGTTTACCTACCTTATAATACTTGGCACCGACTAAAACCAAAGCAAAAAGGGCAGTCAGCGACCTATTTGCGCCTTCAACCCGCCGGGCACATTTTGGGTTCAGCGTATGTGGAGTTAAAACTGCCTGATGAGCGGCGCGTGGTGTTCTCAGGAGATTTAGGCCCAAGCAATACACCGCTATTACCCGATCCTAAACCGCCTGCGCGCGCAGACATTCTCTATCTCGAATCCACTTATGGAGATAAAACACATCAATCCGTCGCGACGCGTTCACAGCGGCTCGAGGCAATTATTCAGCATTCATTGCAAGATGGAGGCGCGATACTGATCCCCGCGTTCAGTGTCGGCCGTACCCAAGAATTGCTCTTTGATATCGAACAGCTGATTTATCAAAAGCAGCTAGATAATGCGATTCCTATCATTCTCGACTCCCCCATGGCCCAACACGTCACGCGCCAATATCGCCACTTCAAAAAATTGTGGAGTAAAGAAGCCAACGCTAAACTGAATCAACACCGCCATCCGTTAGCGTTTGACCAATGCATTACCATTGATGCACACAGCCAACACCAAGCGCTAGTGAATCGCCTCAAACAGACCGGAGAACCCGCTATTGTGGTGGCCGCTTCTGGTATGTGCCAAGGCGGGCGGATCATGAACTATTTGAATGCATTACTCCCTGACCCGCGCACGGACGTTATTCTGGCCGGCTACCAAGCCCAACACACCGTAGGGCGTGAGCTTCAACAAGGAAAAAAGCAAGTTTGGATAGACAACGAAGCGATACACGTTCAAGCCCAAATTCATACCCTATCGGGCTACTCAGCCCATGCTGACCAAGCCGACTTAGTCAACTTTGTGCACGGCATTCAGCCTCCCCCCGATCAAATCCACCTGATTCATGGTGAGCCAGACAGTCAGGGCGCACTGGGCGTAATGTTGAAAAGAGAGTGCAGTCGCTGATTCTTGTAGGTCGTCTAGAGTCTCAAGAGTTGATAAGACTTCGGCGTCATGCCTGTTGTAGTGACTAAGCACGCTACGTTAGATACTTTTGGTTGCCAGCTATACAGAATTGGCTATTCTACGAGATATTATCTACTGTTAATCACACAGATAAACACGAAATCACGGACATTTCGATGAGCCAAAGTGGTAGTTATGTTATTCTCCCTGTTTTTTAGAGCAGCTATGTAGGGACGCGTTTAGCTGACGAGTTATGTGAGAGCAAATAAATGTGTCTGAATAAAGAACCTGATCAAGCAATACAGGTTTTTGTGATTAGTTTGCAAGAGTCAACTGAGCGTAGAGAGAGAATAAAAAAGCAACTAGATCAACGAGGAATAGCGTTCCAGTTTTTTGATGCGATTAATTCTCATTACCATGTGTGTGTCTTAGAACAGTTTGAAAATGCACAAAAAACAAAGAGAATTAAAGGTTATCGACTAAAGACACCTGAACTAGCATGTTTCGCAAGTCATCGTCAGTTGTGGAAGAAATGCGTTGATAATAAAAAACCTATTGTGATTCTCGAAGATAATGTCGATCTAAATGACTTTTCGATATTGGATTTTATTAAAATATGTGAACAGGTAAGAAATTATCCTTATATTAAACTTGCAGCGACACGAAAGAAAAAATTTCTGAAAATAAAAAAAGTATGTGCTAATTACCATTTAGGACAATACATAGGAAATACATGTGGAACCACAGCTTATATCGTTGGCCCTATTGCCGCTCAAGCATTCTTAGACGGTTCAAAACAGTTTATTGAGCCTGTAGACGACTATATGGAAAAAAGCTGGAAGCATAGTGTGAAAACCTACAGTATATCGCCTAGCCTTTTTGAGCGTGCAAAAATAACGTCCACAATAAGTTCTGCATCGAGTCGAAAGCTAAAAGAAAATATCGGTCTTATGAGTTGGATATATATTGAGTCATACAGAGTTTTTGAGTTTTTCTTACGGCTTTTCCATTTTTTGGATTGGTCTAAAATAATAAAGAATAAAATAGTGTAGAAGTTAATTTTGGAGCAGATATGCTAAGGTTTACAAATAGAGGTAGCTGGCAGTTAAAAATGCTTGTAGATAATCATGCATTTGTGTTATCTATGTTCTTCTGCTGTTTGGGGTACGCTATTTTTAAAACATCGTATCGCTGGATTGGTGATATTTTCCAGTCAATAGTGATCCTTGGTGTTCTGCTCTCACTCTATAGTTATCGACAAACAAGAATAAAAGAGCCACTTGTTTTTTTGATGGCTTTATCTATCTTAGTACCTATTCTTAGCTGGCTGAATGCATTATTTAAATACCCTGATGTGGCGAGCGCTAGCCCAGATCTAGGTGCTATTTTAAATTTTTACTTTTTTCTTTTTCTTACCTATTGGATTAAGCGTGATAAAGTGTTTATTTATGGCTTTATGTTCGCATTCTGCCTTGGTGTATTATTAACGATATATTCCCATTCACCAAACGTAATTGATGAGTTTTTGCGTGGTATGAATGGGGAGCGTATTGATTTTTCTTACGTTAACGCAAATCATCCTGCGGCACTTTTGGGTGCCGCTATTATTGTGGCGATGACTCTCTATATAGGGAAATCAGATAAAATCTTATATCCTCGTGGATTGTATAATACAACATTAGTCGGGTTTATTTGTGTCGCTTTACTCGCACTCGTATTCACCCAATCTCGACAATCTTGGCTTGCACTCGTTGTCAGTTCAGGGCTCATGATGTGGATTGTGGTGTACCGCAAGTACGCACTGAACCCGTGGAGAACCCTACTAGAAGTACTAGGGGTTACTGTACTTTCTGCTCTCCTGGTTGCTCATGTACCAATGATTCATGAGCGATTAATGACTGAAAAAAATGTGATACAGTCGATATTGTCATTAGATTTGGAGAGGATACCGTTCTCTAGTATAGGGACCCGTATTCATCTTTGGGCTGAATCATTAAAGTGGATTGCAGAAAACCCCTTGCTAGGAGTAGGTCAGAATGGTCGTGCCTTCGTTATTTCGATGTCTGAAGGGATGCCAGAACATATTGTCAATCACTTTACTCACTTACATAATGGCTATATCGACACATTGGTAAATTACGGAGTCGTAGGGCTCAGCGTTTTTATTTTTAGCATATGGTCGTTACTCCATAGAGGGGTGGATAAAACGCAAAAAACACAGTGTGCCTGCTTAACCATAGGCTTTATTGTTTTTTTTCTTATTATTAATATGTTTGAGTCATTCCTAACATTCAAATCAGGCGAGTTTATTTTTAACTCGGTAGCGGCAATGGTTTTAGCTATGATTTATAATGAAAATGAGAGAGATTGTATTTGAATGATTAAGAAAATACATGCTATTTGGCTGGGAAATAAAATGTCACCGTTTTCGCTTGCTTGTATAGATGATTGGCGAAAGCAAGGCTATGATGTAAATGTTTGGACAGAAAAAGACTCACAAATCATCTCATGGATAAATAATTGTGAGTTTGCAAAGGCGTGTTTTGACCGAAAACTGTATGCATTTGTGACTGATTATCTTCGACTAAAGGTCCTCGCTGAATATGGTGGATTGTATTTAGACACTGATGTCACTATACGACGTGATCCATTCAGCTTATTTAATCAGTGTGAGTTTGGGGTTGGCTATGAAGATAGTCAAAATATCGGAACCGCAGTTATCTATGCGTTACCTCACTCTACTATACTTAAAGAGCTCATTGAATTTTATGAAAATGAAATTATGCGCTCTCCCTTTTTTATGGGTCCCAAAATTATGACCGAAATGGTCAGTCGACATCAAAGCAGCCTAGGTTCTGAGCATCCAGTGAAGGTCTTTGAAAAAGATATATTCTATTTTTATGATGGAGACGGTGTGTTACCCGCCTTCCCAGAAACGGCATACTTGGTGCATTGGTTTCAGCATAGTTGGAAAGATCCTAGAAAAGAGGTGTTTCTCAAGTCTAAACATCTAGGATTTTGGGGAAGGATATATGTTTACCAAAAATATCTATTTCGCTTTAAATTAAAAAAGTAAATCACAGGCGGTTTAATTCGAACAATACACAGCGCTTCGTATCTAAGAAGCTGATCATCGATAATGGAAAGTCGAAGCGCTCTGTTTGGCGAGTTCTACTATAATCTGTACCAGCTAAGCCCTCTATCAGCTATGTCCTTTACCAGCGGACATAGACGCAATAAATCGCAAAAAGACTGTAGGCTGATAGCCGGCTCTGTTGGGTGGACCATTATCCTTTTCTGGTAGTTAAAGCTGCGAGTTCCTCTCTTCTCCTTCATTTCGTGATCTATCCCTTCTTTTCAATAGATAACACGCTAAAAAACACACAGATAGCGCGTAGCACGTTATCTTTAAAGCAGTTTTTCGAAAACGGCGGTCTTTATCTGGTGACCAAAATGTGTAAACTGCAAATGCTATAGTCTCATATCGTTGCTCTGCCTAAGTAGCTGTGATCAGCTGCCTAGCAACCTTCGGTGCCACCCGTAATGTGTGGACTGCAGAGTGTAATTCAGTGCAAAACTTGCAACTGCGCACAGAGGAGCGAAACCTTCGGGCGGTAGCGTGTCTAAATAGTGCGTGTTTAGGTTTTTTTCGTTTATTTTTCAGCCTTTTAAAGGATTTGTTTTTGCGTTTTTATATAAAACCATTGGAAGGTTTAAAAAAGATGCATCGCGTCATGTTCATGTATCATGTTGGGCGGATAATGGCGGTGTTATGGCTGGTGGTTGGTACACAAGTAAAGGCATCGCCTTGGTTGGAGTCAGGCGATCCTTTTCTGCGTGCCGATCTCACTGTGTTATCTGATGCGGGAGAGCTCAACGCACCTATCAATCACTATCCTTTACGTTGGTCGAGCTTTTACGATGACACGGATCCTCGGCACCAACAAACTATTGGAAATCGAACAGTAAATGACGCGCGTTATCAAATGATAAACACCGCCCGCAGTCACGTTCGTTACCAAGCTCAAGCAGCAAAATTAAATCGTGCACCGATAGCATTTGACGCCTACTGGGCCAACGACCCAGCAGTATCACTCGACTATGGTGATGTGCCGCGTCATGAGTGGTCGGTCGGAGCAGCATATCAATACATGAGTAATCGATTTGCGTTTAAGGTCGCGAATCAATATCGACGCGACGCTAAGGGTGACGATGAATATACATGGCAAGGCACATATTTAGCACTCAATGATGGGAGATGGCTATTTACGCTAGGTCAGATTGAGCGTTGGTGGGGACAAGGCTGGCAGCATAATCTTATTTGGGGAAATCGGTCAGAAGCCGCCCCGAGCGCATCTCTGAGCTATTTAGGTGACGAAAAACCTTTAATCGGTTATTGGTCGTTTGAAGCTGTCTATCAATTGCCAGAGAAAACGGGATACGATAGCCACTGGGCGATGCGTTTGGTGAGTCAACCCTTCCGCGCGTTTCAACATGGATTAAGTTATCAAAAGTGGCAAGATCCAAATGGCTCGCGTCAAACGAGTGAGCAGTGGGCGTGGGATGCCAAACTGGCTCTTCCTGTATTTAATCTTCCATTAGCGCACGCCTTATACACGGAAGTCGCGAGTGATTATCAAGGCCAAGAGCGAGCAGCCAGCATTGTCGGTTGGAGTGGACAAACCACGATTGCGCGACAAAGTATACGCGTGGTGCTTGAACAACAAATGACCCATCATGGTTTCGAATCGTCGTTAGATAACACGCCAGCCGTTGATCAATCTCTCTCATCTGACCAATTAGGAGGTAACAGCACAACTTATGGACTGAACGAAAGCCGTTCGATCGCCGTGTATGCTCAACTCAGCAACGATCATGCCATCAAGTTGATGAGTGCTGAGCGCGAACAAGGTAATCATTCTTGGCGAGATTTAGAAGCCAGCTACCGGCTGCCAATAGCAACGGCGATGCTCACTCTAGGTGCTAGCCAAACGGACGATGGTGCACCGCACGTAGCAGATTCAAATGTACGTGTTTGGCTTAATTACCAAATGCGATTTTAACTGTTGCCTTTATTGACATTAAAAGTACGGAACACGCTCATATGTTAATGCTCTTATCATCTCTAGGACGGCTTCTTAGCGCCTCCTTTGCCAGTCATTCCACGCGATATCTACCGCCACTTTTCATGGGTTTATGGCTAATGGCCTCTGCTGCTCATGCGGCAACACCTACGGCCAGCCAGATACAACAGCTAAAACAGTTACCCCGCGCGCAACAAGAACAGCTGGCACGAAAATATGGCGTGGACCTTGAGCGTTTAACAGCGAATACTGCGAATAAGAATCTACAAACACCCCCCTCCACGACGCCTTTACCTGAACGTATTGGCGGTTCGCAAGCTCTTTTAGAAAGTGCTCCGCAGGAAAAAACACCTTCAAATACGCTGGAACCCTTTGGCTACGCATTCTTTGATGGACAGCCAACGCCTATGGTTGCGGTGCATGATCTGCCGTTGCCGAATGACTATCGAGTCGGGCCCGGCGATGTACTCGATATTCAAGTGTTTGGTAAAGAGAATCAAGTTTATCAATTAACGGTAAAACGTGACGGATATATCCATTTTCCCGAATACGGGCCGATGCAAGTTGCTGATGAGACGTTTGGTCGGGTACGAGAGCAAATTCGTACTATGTTTGCCGAGCGGGTTATCGGGGTAGATGTAACGGTAGATATTAGTGCGATGCGCACGATGCAAATCTATCTAGCGGGTGATGTAAAGCAGCCCGGTGCCTTTACTGTGAGCGGGTTGACCACTATTACGCAAGCATTGATCGCGAGCGGTGGCGTAAAAACGACGGGCTCACTACGCAATATCCAGCTAAAACGCGATGGCAAAGTAATTAACACCTTCGACTTATATTCGCTCTTGCTCAATGGCGATGCGAGTAATGATGTTCGTCTCCTCAAAGGCGATACCTTGTTTGTGCCTGCTCGAGGACCTCAAGTTAAGGTTGATGGAGAAATATTGCGTCCGGCGTTATACGAGTTAAAAGATAATACGACACTACTCGACGTGATGACCATGGCGGGAGGAGCGCTACCTGAAGGCTATTTATCAAGTATCAGTGTCAAGCGAGTGACGGAGTCTGGTGTTCGGCCTTTTAGCGTGGATATGAGTACAACTAAAGGCCAGAACTTTGCTGTAAAAAACGGTGATAGTGTTCACGTTGCAAAGAGCAACAATGCACTTGATAACGCCGTTGTGCTCCGTGGTGAGGTTGTTCGCCAAGGCGCTTATCATTTTGAGTCTGGTATGGCGATAGCGGATTTGATTCAAAATACACGTGATCTAAAGCCAACTGCTGACCTTAATTACGCACTAGTCGTACGTGAGGTTGACGCGGAACGTAATATCAACGTCTTACAGTTTAACCTGGGTAAAGCGATTAATCAGCCAAACTCCTCCGAAAACATACGCTTACATAAGGGCGATCAGATCTTTGTGTTCAATAATGGCATTGATAGTCAATTTTGGGACGAAACAGACATTGATGAATACGAAAAAAAGGATGCCCAGGATACGTTATTGAGGCAACGGTTTTCACAAGAATCCCACAATACGAATGCCTCTTTGTTAGGGGGTTATACGACGAATACCGTCACTCAGCGTGACGACACCAATGCCCAACAAATGGGGTATTCACAAAATATCGAAAATCAGTCTCCCCGTGTATTTATCGACCCTGCAACGGGGGCTGAGGTACGATTACAAAACGTTCAAAATCAAACTCAACTTGTTAAGGCGCTGACCCAAAATGACGAAGACGGTCAGCCGTCGCGTCGGGAGAAAGAGCTAGAACCTATTATTGAGCGCTTGAAGGATCAAGCAAATATTGAATCAAACGCAGCTATTGTGGAGGTAAGCGGTGCCGTCAAATATCCGGGTCTCTACCCGCTGCCGGTCGATGCTACGTTCCAACAATTACTTGATGCAGCCGGAGGGCTGACGGAAGCTGCCTATTTAGGCCAAGCTGAAATTACACGTCGCCAAGTTATCGATGGTCGGCTCACGGTGCGTCATTATCCAATCGACGTTAAGAAAGCTATTCGAGGTGAAGGGCAACAGTTAACCATTCATCGCCAAGATCGAATTAATATTAAAACGAAGCCCAACTGGCACAAAGATAACGTCATTGAACTTCAGGGCGAAGTCCGTTTCCCTGGCGTTTATGCGTTTGAGCGCGGTGAGACTCTTCAAGATGTGATTGAGCGAGCAGGGGGACTAACCGAGTTTGCCTACCCGAAAGGCGCAGTGTTCAGCCGTGAACGTCTCAAACGCCAAGAAGAAGAGCGGCTCAAAATGCTTAATCGGCAGCTTAAACAAGAAATTAGCAGTCTTGCTTTACGCCGCCAAACCAGCAGTGCGCAGTATACAACCAGTCCGTCGGAAGCCCTGTCGATTGCAGAAGAGCTTCAAAATGCGGAGGCAGTAGGTCGCATGGTGATCTCTTTGCCGCGCGCGCTTCAGGGCGATGACGTCGCTAATATCATGGTAGAAAGTGGCGACAAACTTTACGTTCCCCCGAAAAACCCCGTGGTCAGCATTATGGGCGAGGTACAATTTGCATCAAACCAACTGTTTGAACCAGGCATGACCGTAAGCGATTATATTGAATCTGCAGGTGGCACGAAACAACAAGCAGATACCGATCGTATTTATGTTGTCCGTGCTGACGGCTCAGTGATGATGCCCAACAACAGCTTTTGGTTTAGTCGTAACCAAAAGCAGCTTGAACCGGGCGACACCATTATAGTGCCAATCGATACCGATTACCTCGACGGCCTGAGCACCGCCTCTACCGCGACACAAATTCTCTATCAAATGGGAATCGCGTGGAAAGCGGTGAATGACTAAAGCGGCAGAGGATCCTAGGGCCTAGATCCTAGGTCCTAGGGTGATAAAGCATAGGTAATGGAATAGGATTAGATGCGCCAACTTGATTTTGAAAGGCTTGAAGTTTGGAAGCGTAGCTGTCGACTTTCTTCATCGGTATATAAAACGTTCGACGCATGCAAAAATTACGGTTACAAAGACCAAATAATGCGAAGTGCATTATCCGTTGCCTCTAATATTGCAGAAGGTGAAGAACGTGAAACGCCTGCCGAATCAGCAAGATTTTTTTATATTGCCAAAGGGTCTGCTGGTGAGCTTATCACCCAAATATATATCGGTATCGAAGCTGGGTTTATAGACAAGCAAACTGGGATGGGCTTCGTCCAAGAAGCGAAAGAAATTGCTGCGATGCTAGCCGCGCTCATTAAACGCCGTAAAGGGATGGTACGTGAGGAAGCGGGCGGATATAACTATCAAGCAGTGAGCGATTAATAGCCATCTCAGCAGAAAAGCGGCGCGTTTTCTTAAAAAATTTTTAATATTTTGAAGATAATCCTACAACCTAGACCTAGGCGCTCTTCCTAGGATCTAGGACCTAGGATCCTAGGACCTTTTAACGAATGGAAAATACACCACAACACTACCAATCCCCCCCAATCTCCCCAATGGCGGCCGATGATGAAATCGACCTCCGTGAATTATTTGCTGCTTTATGGCAAGGCAAATGGTTAATCATCGCGGTGACGTTTGTGTTTGCCTTGGGCGGAGTGGGGTACTCGCTTCATCTTCCGAATATCTACAAATCTGAAGCCTTGCTTGCGCCGGCTAATGAAAAAAGTGGTGGCGGATTGGCCAGTATGGCAAGCCAGCTTGGCGGATTAGCCTCTCTCGCTGGTGTAAACCTTGGCAGCGGAGGCGGCAGTGAAACCGAGATTGCACTCGCGACGTTGCAATCTCGCCAGTTTATTAGTGAATTCATTCACACGCATAAATTAGCGGTACCATTGGCTGCCACTGAAGGCTGGGATGATGAAACGAATCAATGGATCATTAACAAAGAGCGCTATAACCCAGAGACACAAACTTGGCTAAAATCAGACGATACGCCAGTAGAGCAGCCAGCGATGCCTACGGATTGGCAATTATACAAAATATTTTCCGAGCAACTCATAGTGAGTGAAAAAAAGGATAACGGCTTAATTACCATTAGTTTTGAATCACAGTCCCCAGTGTTTGCCCAGCAAGTGGTTAAATTAATGGTCAACGATATCAATGCTCATGTAAAAGAAGAAAAACTGGCTGAAACTAAAACCAATATTGGCTACTTACGTCAACAGCTAGACAATACCAACCTGACTCAAATGCAGAATGTGTTTTACCAGTTGATTGAGGAGCAGACTAAGAACCTGATGCTCGCTAAAGTGCAAGATGAATTTGTATTCAAAACTATCGACCCTCCCATTGTACCAGAGGAAAAAGCCGCCCCAAACAGAGCATTAATTTGTATACTCACAACACTGTTAGGTTGCATGTTAGCAATCTCTGTGGTTTTGGGTAGATTCTCGTTAAAAAATAAATAATATAGAAAGTGCTATTGAAATAAGTCTATAAATCTATTCAACCCCTTTAAAAATAACGAATGTTAACTAAATGCTTCTGTTAAGAAAAATTAATGAATTACGAAATAACAAAATATTTTTTAAGTATGCAAAAAATACCGTCTGGCTAATAGCAGATAATGCTACAAAACTAATTGTTGGGCTTTTTGTTGGTGTTTGGGTTGCTCGTCATTTAGGTCCAGAAGACTTTGGAATCTACTCGTATGCGATAAGCTTTGTAGCAATTTTTTCGGGGGTAGCAACACTTGGCCTTGATAACATTGTTGTTCGCGAATTAGTTGATAAGGAAGAATGTAGAGAGAAAATAATAGCCACGACATATATTTTAAAATGCCTCGGTGCCGCCTTTTCATTACTATTACTATTCTCCATCCTGTTTTATTTTGACTTCTCCGCCAATACTAGAGAAATTTCGATTATCATGGCTTTCTCGATAGCATTCCAAACTTTAAATGTTATTAAGTTATATTTCCAAAGTGTTGTTAAAATAAAATATTTTGTAATATCAAGTGTTCTTTCTATTGTTATAAGCGGATGTGTTAAAATTTACCTAATACTTTCTAATGCTCCTTTGGAATCATTTGCAAAAGCGTTTCTTTTGGAATCCTTTCTACTTTCTGGATTTCTAGTCGTTCTGTATAGACTAAAATCTGAAACTAAGACTAAAAACTATTTATTTGATTTAAATTTAGCAAAAGCACTCATGAGTGATAGCTGGCCGCTTATTTTCGCCGCTATAGCGTCAGTGGTTAAGTTAAAATTAGGCCATGTCATGTTGGGCAACTTGGGAACGTACGAAGAAGTTGGCTACTACTCTGCAGCACTTCGTATATCAGAACTATGGTTTCTCATACCTGTTCTTCTCGGTACTTCTATTTATCCTGCTTTAATAAAAGCAAATAAAAACGGAGTGGATAATCTCAGGGATAAAGTTATTTTAATAACAAGAACAATGCTTTTTTTTGCTGTTCCTTTTGCGATCATTGTCTCATTTTTATCTAAATTTATTATAGTATTGCTCTATGGGAAGAGTTTTGAAATAGCGGGGAAATATTTATCCATACAAATATGGTCAGGTCTACCATATATAGTACTATTTGCGTATTCGCAGGTTACATACATCATTGGCAAGACAAAAATACACCTGTATTTATCACTTTTGTCCATTTTTTCAATAGCGATTTTTAACTATTTGTTGATACCTCTCATGGGTGGGATTGGTGCCGTATATGCATCTTTGATTACTAATACACTCGGGAGTTGTCTTATGATATTTTTACTCGAGAGAGAAATAAATATTTTCACTAAAGGTATAAGAAATGTTTAAAAATAAAGTTCTGATGATTACTGGAGGAACAGGTTCGTTTGGAAATGCAGTTTTGGAGCGTTTTCTTGATTCCGATCTTGAAGAGATAAGAATATTCAGTCGGGATGAGAAAAAGCAAGAAGATATGCGAATTAAGTATAAGAATGAAAAACTTAACTTTCTCATTGGTGATATTAGAGATTTTGATAGTATAAATAGCGCTATGCGAGGCGTTGACTATCTTTTTCATGCAGCTGCTCTAAAACAAGTTCCATCTTGCGAGTTCTATCCTCTTGAAGCAATCAAGACTAATCTATTGGGCGCGGAAAATGTTCTGGAAGCTGCGGCCGTCAACGATGTAGAACGAGTCGTTGTATTAAGTACAGACAAAGCTGTATATCCGATTAATAGTATGGGTATGACAAAGGCTCTTATGGAGAAATTAGCCATATCTAAAGCCCGTGATCATAGAGTGAGAGCTAACCAAGGAACTATTTGTACCACGAGATATGGCAATGTTATGGCGTCAAGAGGGTCGATAATTCCACTCTTTATTCAACAAATAAAGAGTGGACTACCATTGACAGTAACTAATCCAGAAATGACTAGATTTATGATGTCTCTGGAAGACTCTGTAAATTTAGTTCTGTTTGCGTTCGAGAATGCGAATCCGGGCGATATTTTTGTTCAGAAAGCGCCAGCTGCCACCGTTGGAGACCTCGCGATTGCGCTAAAAGAAATTTTTGAAGCGAATAATAAAATCGAAATTATTGGCGAGAGGCACGGTGAAAAGCTATTTGAGTCACTGTGCGGAAGAGAAGAAATGGCGAAAGCGAAAGATATGGGGGGATTTTATCAAGTACCAGCGGATTATCGAGATTTAAATTATACGAAGTTCGTATCGAGAGAGGCTAATAAACTAGATTACGACGAATATAACTCTCATAATACTAGAAGGCTGAGTGTAAATGAAATAAAAGAGCTTCTTTTAAATCTTGACTATATTAAAAATGAATTGAGGTCGCTCTAATGATACCATTGATAAAAACTTTCTTACCTCGAAAAGAAGTCTTAATGCCTGAATTGGAAAAAACATTATATTCAGGATATATAGCTCAAGGGAATACTGTAGATAGGTTTGAGAAAGAGCTGTCTAGTTTTATAGGTTGTCAAAATTGTGTGAGTGTAAATAGTGGTTCGTCTGCTTTACATATAGCATTACTTTTAGCTGGAGTTGAACAAGGAGATGAAGTGATTTCTACTCCTTTAACAGCTGAGCCCACAAATACTGTAATCAAGCAAACTGGAGCGAATATTGTTTGGGCTGATATCGATGTCAATACTGGAAATATTTGTCCAGATGATGTTGAAAGAAAAATTACGAACAAGACCAAAGCCATAGTTGTAGTTGATTATGCTGGCGTTCCAGCGGATATTAAAAGATTTAAAGAAATTGAGAATAAATATGATATTCCAATTATCGAAGATGCAGCACATGCCTTGGGTGCTTCTTTCAATGGGGAAAAACTAGGGAATCACTTTAACTTTACCATTTTTTCATTTCAAGCTATCAAGCATTTAACGACTGTCGATGGGGGGGCATTATGTATAAAAAATAATGAATTATTCGAGAAAGCAAAGTTAGTCCGTTGGTTCGGTATAGATAAGTCTCTAACTAGAAAAGAAAACAATATCGAGGTGCAAGGCTACAAATATCACATGAATAATGTAAATGCGACTATTGGACTGGTGCAATTACGATACATAGAAGAAGTTATAAGTAAATATATAGAAAATGGAAAATATTATGACCAATGGTTAGCAGATATTCCTCGATTAGAATTGCTCGATTACTACGAAAAAACAGAGCCATCGTATTGGTTATACACAGTCAAAGTAGAGGATAAACCATCCTTTATTCGAGTGTTAAACGAAAAAGGCATTGCTGTATCTGATTTACACAAACGAAATGATATGCATACTATATTTCGTGATAGCAAATCGCATTTACCGAACCTTGATGAATATGAGAAATCATGGGTTCATATTCCTTGCGGATGGTGGGTAGAACAAGAGCATAGGGAGTATATTGTTAATACGATTAAACAAGGCTGGTAAGCTATGATTCCTATATTTAAAGTTTTTATGCCAGATATGGTATCGGATTATATTAGTGACTTACTATATTCCGGTAAACTAAGCTATGGTGAATACACCAAAGAATTCGAACGTAGATTAAGCTCTTTTATTGGTAACGAAAGAGTTCTAGCTATTTCGGGTAACTCTATTCTTTTTGCTTTGAAGTTGATTGATATAAAGCCCAATGATGAAGTTATCGTATCTCCAATGAGCTGCCTAATGACGACACAGCCTATTGTCTATTCTGGAGCGAAAGTGGTATGGGCTGATATCGATCCTCTTACCGGCTCTCTTGACCCTGATGATGTTAAAAATAAGATTACAAATAAAACCAGAGCCATTATTCATTATCATTGGTCCGGAAATCCAGGTTATATAGATGAAATAAATTCAATTGCTCATAAAAATAATATACCAGTTATAGAGGATGCAACTGAATCCTTTGGTGCTGAATATAAAGGAAAAAAGATAGGAAATACAGATACAGATATCGTATGTTATTCTTTTACACCTGTGCGCTTACCCAACGCGATAGATGGGGCCGGTTTGTCTTTAAACTGTGAAAAGTTATATCAAAAATCTATTCTCATGAGAGACCTAGGCGTTAATAGAAGTAAATTCAGAGACAAAATGGGAGAGATTTCGGCTGACTGTGATATTGACATTGTTGGTGATTCAGCGACATTAAATAATATTTCTGGATATGTTGGTTCTTCTCAAATGCCATTTGTTTTTGATTTGATAGAAAAACAAAGAAAGAATGCGTTATTATGGGAAGATTTTTTTAAAAACCTGCCATGCACAAAAGTTGTAAGTAAAAGAGAAGGGGTAAATCCTTCGTATTGGGCATTTACCATACTTAGTGAAAGAAGAGATGAGCTTCTTAATAGTTTTCGAAACCAAGGGGTATATGCCTCTAAAATCCATTTAAGGAATGATCTTTACTCCATTTTTGGTCCGCCAAGCCATCCTCTAAGAGGGGTGGATGAATTTTCAAAGAGACAGTTAAATCTTCCTTGTGGTTGGTGGATGGATGAGAATGACTTTAATCGTATTGTGCGTGACGTGTAAACGATAGATAAGCAACTATATCTATCTCATTCAAATCTATCTAAGCGTACCTATTAATAATGAAAAAAGAAATTGTAAAGTATAGCGTAATACTTCCTGTCTATAACGGGATAGACTACATAGAAAACTGCATCAATACCATTATAAACCAAGATTATGATGATTATGAGCTAATTATTGTAGATGATTGCTCAAATGATGGTACAAGGGAATATCTAAAAGAAATCGAACACCCGAATATAAATATTGTTTTTCAAAAAGAAAATTTAGGTGCTATCGGTAACTTTTCAAGTGCGATATCGTTCGCTACTGGCAATTGGGTTATATTTTTAGGTGTAGATGATGGGTTACAAAGCTACTTCTTTGACTTGGCAGATAGACTTACAAATATATGCGAAAGAAAAGGCTTAAGGATAATAGCATCTAGCAGGGCACACTATTTTTGGGAAGGTGCGTCAAAGCTTCATGGAAATAAAGCTGTACAGTATACGGCAAGAGAAGAGTTCTCTGTTTTAGATTCCAATAAAGAAATCTTCTTATCACTTCTCGGTGCTCAAGCCTATTTTGAACTACCACAGATGTATTCAAATTCATTGTTTCATAGGTCTCTTCTTGTCGAAGCTAAAGAAAAACAAGATGGTCATCTTTTTTTGACTGTTCCTCCAGATGTTAATCTCGCCGCTATTGGTCTTACTCTCGAAAAAAAATATTTAAAGTCATTTATTCCATTGGGCTGGGTGGGAACATCTTCCTCTGCAACCAAGTATCGTGGTAAAGATAGTGATGATAACGGAGTGATATTTGATCAGATTAGATATGATATCCTCGCAGGTAAGCCATCATTAGGTTCCTTGGTTATCTATTTATGGAATGCACTTTTATGTACTAAAAACTTACGAAACGAATCGAAAAACAGGTTGTATAAAACACAATTTTTTAAAATTTTTGTTTTTTCTTCTGCGATGGCAGAGTTAAGGAAACGACGAGTCCTGAGAGAAAGAAAACCACTTTTTGATATGTTGTTATCTCGCAATGAACTTAGAGAGTTTCCTATATTTTCTTTGTCGTTTTTAATTGGTGTTTTTTCCTTTATGATTTTTAATTATAGAAGGGTGAAAAATAAAATTAAAAACGTATTTAAGCCTTCTTTTCATATTAAGTTAGAAAGAAAAGATAGCATGTGTATGCTGAAAGAATCTCAACGAATAGCTAAGAACTTAGAAAGTGTTATTAAAAAAGATAACACTAAATAAAATACTTTCTATCATTCTACATAAATATCAATTGAAAGGGCAACTTGATGGCTTATAGAAATATCACTTTAAAAGAGATATCTACTATTTTGGGAGTACCTATTTTAGGTAATGATCACATTATTAACTCCTTGAATTTAATAAACAGAGAATTGCTTGGCTCTAACCTAACATACGTTGGCCATGAAAACTACATACCTTATATCAATCGAGAAGAAGTTACAGCAGTTTTATTAACCAAAGAAACTTATGATGTTATTGACTCTGATATAAAAAGTAAAAAATCATTTTTTATTGTTGATAACCCAGAAGACGAATTTTATAGTCTTCACAAGTATCTATTAGAGAAGACTGAATTTTATAACGATTCCCAAGAAACCGTATATGGTGATAATCTTAATATTCATCCTACTGCGGTTGTAGAAGAAGGAGTTATCATAAAAAATAATGTGACTATCGGGCCTCACGCAGTTATTCATAAAGGTTCTATTATAGGAAATAATGTTGTCATCCACTCTGGTGCCAGAATAGGAAACCAAGGGTTCCAGGTTATATATTGTGGTGCTGTCCCCCATCTTATACAACATGTTGGCGGTGTAAAAATCCATGATGACGTCTCTATTGGCGCAAATTCTTGTATAGCAAACAGTTTATTCGATGGATACACTGAAATTGGTAAGTCAACAAAAATCGATGCATTAGTTTTTATTGCACACAATTGTAAAGTAGGAAAAAATTGTGTAATAACTCCCGGCGTCGTTATGGCGGGGAGTTCGCTAGTCGACGATGGCGTATGGTTGGCTCCTAACTCGGTTGTTCTTAACGGCGTAGAAGTAGGCGATAACTCGTTGGTATGTTCACATTCGTTGGTAATGAAAGACGTACCTTCAAATACCAAGGTAATTGGTATGCCAGCTAGGAAAGTCGGTAAAATAGAAAGTAAATAGTTTCATTAGTCAGATTGTATAACAATGTAGACATACAGGTATTTGGAAAAACAGGAGTACAAAGTGAGAAAAATTATATTAGATAAGTTCAATGAGGCCTTGGAACAAACAGATAGTGAACAGTTTTATTCGACTATAGCCGATGAGCAAGTTTTGTTAGATTCGGGGTTAGACTCTCTTGGGTTTGCTATTTTGGTAGCCTTGCTTGAAGAGGAGTTGGACTTCGACCCATTCCAGGAAATGGACGAAGCTGTATATCCTACAACATTTGGTGAGTTTGTGGCTATTTATGAGAAGCGACGTGCATAAAAAAATTTGTGATTTTTTTAAAAACGTTCCTTGTGAAAGAGTGTTTTTAAAACTAGAAGATATTAGTTATACGTATAGAGATATATTAAGTCTATGTTCGGATTTTAAACTCAAATATTCTGATTTGAGCGATAAAAATTGCGTAGTGATTGCAGATGATAGGGAATCGCTCGCAATCTATCTGCCAGTGGTGGATAGTGTTTGCAATAGCGTCTTACTACAGCCTAGAGATTCTATTAATCAAACCGATTGGTACGATCGGGCTGCAATTGAATATATCGTTAGAGTAGGAAATCGAAAAATAGTATCTGTAGAAAAGATAGAACAACCCGTTGTCGCGAAAAAATCAAATAAACATGATACGAGTTTTATATTAGCGACTTCTGGAACAACAGGCCAACCTAAGCTGGCGTCTTATTCTTTAGAATCATTAACTGTAAAATGTCAAAAAAATATAGAACGCGGTTGTAATTTTATCTGGGGACTCACGTATGACATTACTAGATTTGCAGGCTTGCAAGTATACTTACAAGCCGCTGTAGCGGGTTCAACGATAGTCCTTCCCCAAGATAGCGGTAATACTGACTCAATAGTCCTGTCTTTTATCAATAATAGTGTCAACTGCCTATCGGCTACTCCCTCTTTTTGGCGGAAGATATTAATGAACAGTTCTCATAGAGAAATGTCTTTAGAAAGGATTACTCTGGGAGGAGAGATCGTTAGCCAAAACATATTAAATGCATTATGTAAGAGTTTTCCTAGTGCGAAAGTTGTTCATATCTATGCCTCTACAGAAGCTGGGGTCGGCTTTTCCGTCAAAGATAAAATGGAAGGATTTCCTGCTGAGTATTTATTAAAAGGAATTGACGGAACCCGATTAAGGGTTAAAGATGGGTCTTTATGGATTAATAACTTAAATAGATGTACCCACTTTTTGAAAGGAAATGTAGAAATCGATGAACACGGCTATATTAACACTGGAGATTTAGTCGAGGTAAAAGAGGATAGAGTGTTTTTTCTTGGGCGTGCGAACGGCTCAATAAATGTTGGCGGTAATAAAGTTATGCCCGAAAAAGTTGAGGCAGTACTTGAAGAGTGCCCTATAGTTTCAATGGCAAAAGTATTTGCTAAGAAAAGCTCAGTTTTAGGCGATTTAGTCAGCGCTGATTTAGTGCTCACTCCAGAGGGAAAAAGCATTTCAAAGAAAGACTTAAAATCTCGTGTTATAACGTTCTGTCGAGATAAATTAGAACCTTTCGAGGTGCCAGCTATTGTAAAACGAGTTGACTTTATTGAGACTAACTCCACTGGGAAAAAAATTAGGAACGGAAAATGAAAAATGTTGTTGTTACTGGATCTGCTAAAGGACTAGGTCTTGAAGTATCTAAGCAACTTACTGATTGTGGTTATCGTGTAATAGGTATTAGTAGGAAGTTAACGAAAGATTACGAGAAATTAATGGAAGAATTTCCTAATCAAGTTTACTTTTACGAGTTCGATTTCTCCGATATCTCTTCTATTGCAAATATAGTTAAAGAAATAACTCAAAATCATGGTCGCATTTATGGATTAGTAAATAATGCAGCACTAGGGAATGATGGTGTTCTTGCTACGATGCACGAAAGTGATATTTCAGAGTTAATAAGAGTTAATCTAGAAGCTCCAATTCTAATGACGAAATATGTTACTAGATCCATGCTTCTGAATAGAGAAGGTCGAGTTATCAATATTGGTTCAATAATTGGTTCGACTGGCTTTAATGGCCTAAGTGTTTACGGCGCGACTAAATCAGCAATGAATGGTTTTACTAAGTCGCTAGCTAGGGAGTTAGGTAAAGCTCAGATTACAGTAAATACACTGGCTCCTGGTTATATGGAAACTAATATGACGCATGGCTTAGAAGGTGACAAGTTAGAAAAAATTAAAAGGCGTAGTTGTTTGGGTAGATTAGCGAACGTATCCGATGCTGCCAGTATGGTTGTGTATCTTTTGTCTGATAACGCTTCAGGTGTAACGGGTGCTACGTTTACCGTTGATGCGGGTAGTACAGCGTAGAACTAAGTAATATTCTAGTTATAGGTGTTAGTCTAGAGTTATCTTGATCAAGGAATAGAACCTGAATTAAAGAGAGTGGTCTCTTTACCTATCTCTCTTTTTATTTGTATCTCATGTCGCTTAGGCCAGGCATCATTAGAATGGTCAAGATTGGAAAATTACTTGATAATATGCGTATAAAAAAAATAGTTGCCAGAATAGTCCCAGAGACAGTAGTCACTTTGATTAAAAGATGTAAGTATCGAATTAATAGGGATAGAGACTTCTATAAAAATCATGGCTATCCTTTAAACCTTAAGGATCCTAAGTCTTTTAATGAAAAGCTTTATTATAGGAAGTATTACGGTAACTTCGACAATATGGCTTTATTTGCAGATAAATATAAAGTGAGAGATTACGTTGAAAAAAAAGTAGGAAGTAAATA
Organism: Salinivibrio sp. SS2; assembly: GCF_001722075.1. Classification (NCBI taxonomy): domain Bacteria; kingdom Pseudomonadati; phylum Pseudomonadota; class Gammaproteobacteria; order Vibrionales; family Vibrionaceae; genus Salinivibrio; species Salinivibrio sp. SS2. The sequence continues at coordinate 27,400 of NZ_MEBP01000096.1, forward strand.
TTTAATCCCTCTTCTAGGTTTATACGAGGAATTTACACAAGAAGATTGGCGAGCTCTTCCAAATAAGTTTGTTTTAAAGACCAATCATGGCAGTGGAGCGAGGCATATACACATAGTGACTAACAAAGAGTCAGAAAATGTAAGTGATATAGTTAAAAAATTCAGGAAAGCACTAAAAGAGTCATTTGGTATAATTAAGCAAGAACCCTTTTATGCTCGAATAGATAGAAAAGTAATCGCCGAAAAATATCTGGAGTCTGAAGGGAAAACCCCTAATGACTATAAGTTCCACTGCTTTGGCGAAAAAATATTTATTCAAGTTGATAGTGATAGGTACGACAATCATAAAAGAAGTTTTTTTGATGCTGATTGGAATCGGCTAAACATTCGATTAGATTCGAAGTTTCCGGAAATAGAGGAATGCCTTCCTCCTAGTAACCTTAAGGAAATGATTGAAGTTGCCACCAAATTATCATCCGATTTCGATTATGTGCGGGTCGATTTATATAACGTTAACGGTAGAGTCTACTTTGGAGAGTTAACTTTAACCCATGGTAATGGAACCGAAGATTTTAAGCCGGGTCATATCGATATGGAATGGGGAAGTTACTGGCAATTAGATAAAAAGAATAGACTGCTCTATAAGAATTAGGAGTGTTCTGTTAGTAGTTGTGATTTGTTTAAAGTAAAAGCATTAATGTGATAGATGCTTTTTTTTAAATTCTATTGATATAGAAATTTTGTTTTAAGTGAGTACAAAGTCAAGTGATTTGGTGTAACGCTATAAATCCGTAGTCTGAAATAAATTTACTGAAAATGTTGATTAAAGAAAATCAAGTGTAATCGAGAACTAAGCAGTTTATACAAGAATGAAGCCTGGTCTGAAGTGTTATAAAATTGATAGCTTTATTGTATTCCTAAATCGATGTATATATGAAGTATTTAATATTAAATAAGGTTTGTTAATAAGGAAAGTTATTAAACATAAGGAAGTTAGTTTTGGGGTTATTACAACAAGATAGGACGATGAAATTCAGTGCTAAAAACAAAAAAATGATTGCCACGTTCAGCCAGAAGTGCTTGGTAAACATGCAAGGAATTTTTCAAAACGAAAATATCCAAATGTTGTCCATGGCTTCACTTTATATTAGGTATCATTAATGTCTTACGTTATGTACTTGATATCAATACTTTTAATTTCATCTGACTATTTTAGATTTGCGCTTAATATTCCATTTATGGATAGAATTTCTGTAGGAATTAGTTTGGTCGTTTTTCTTTACTGTGTGTTAATTAAAAGACGAAAGTTCAAAGTGTTATCATTTGGTTTTTTGTCTTTGCTAATAGCCTACTATTCTTTCATTGTGTTTTATAGCTTAGTTAAAGGGAATTCTATACCTGCTGTTGTCTATGGTACTGTTAAAATATCAACTTTTTTGTTTTTTATGCCTTTGTTTTCAGTTTTAACTTCTAGTGAATTAAAAAGCGCTGTTAGGATTTTTGTTAACGTTTCTATTGTTTACCTCAGCTTTAATCTCTTTGTAATGTGCCTGCAGATAATATTTGGAGACAGCATTGTGTCTTTATTTGGCATGCCAGCTGAAATGTACAATAGCACCATGAAGTCGGGGAGGCCAATGGGGCTGTATGGTAATCTGCCCGCGCTATCTTTATCCGCAGTATGTTTATATGTTCTTATTGATGGATTTTTTCCTGAGTTATGTCAATATAAGCTCAAAAAAATTATTTTATTAACGACTATTATTCTATCAACATCAAAGATTGCGATTCTTATTTTGGCAATGTATTTTCTTTTCAAATATTTAAAAATAAAAGGTGTGTTAAAATTAGTATATATTGTTGTTTTGTTTTCTAGCTTAGTCGCGTATGCTCTAAATAATGAACTCTTCGTCGATAAATTTGTTCAACTTGGTAGGATAATTAGTTTAGGGGACAACTTTTACGCGGCAGATTTAACACTAGTTGATTGGAGGTTCTATTGTTACGTATTAGCGATCCAAATTTTTTTTGACAATCCATTAGGCTTGGGACTAGCAACATGGGGTGATTTCTCTTCAACGTTGAACTCAAATATCACACACAACTATACTCTTGTTAATATGTCTGACAGTGCGTACTCTCATTTGTTTGTAGAGCAAGGGGTTTTCGTATTTCTATATTTATTTGTCATAATGTATCCGTGCCTGAAAAAAAAGGATAGAAGAGTGCTTTTTTTTCCGGCGATCGCTTTTGTTTCATTTATTTCGACAATGGGTTTCTCCGATACAACATGGCCGGCAATATATGCGTTCTGTTTATCCTCTATATTATTTTCTCATCAATTAAGGTTTCGCTCCCGTGAAGGTGTCCATAATAGTCCCAGTACACAACAGGTCAAGCATCATTACAAGCACGTTAGACAGTGTCGCTAATCAGACATATCAAGACTTTGAACTGATCATTATTGATGATTGCTCCGATGACAGTGAGCAATTACAAGTGATACTGAAAAACTATAAACTAAATATTAAGTACATTCGACATAAAACAAATCAACATGGAGCTGCAGCGAGAAATACGGGGATAGACGCAGCGCAAGGAGACTATGTAGCGTTTCTTGATTCGGATGATGTTTGGTTGGAAGACAAACTCGAAAAATGCATTAATAAAAAGATAGGTGAGAGAGATATACTTTACTCCAGAATAGAAGACCGGGGAACGGTTAAGCCAACAGCTGCATTTGATAACAACAAACAGGTCGATGAATATTTGTTGGTCGAGCGCCAAGCAATGCAAACATCATCGCTATTTATGCACAAAAATCTCGCAAGGGAGATACGTTTCGATTCGAGACTGAAGCGCTTTCAAGACACTGACTTTGTTATTCGCGCTCAGAAAATACACAATGCTAGGTTCGTATATATGGACGTTGTGCTTGTGAAAATGGGAGAAGAGGATGTGACTGGCCGAATTTCTGCGTCTGTTGATCCAAGGCCGGCAATTGATTGGCTAGGTAAAATAGGCCCGTTGCTTACAGATAAGTCAAAGGCAGTGTTTATATTTAACCGTATAATCAATTATGCGTCCAATTCATACTCAAGGAAATCTTTGATAAATTTATTTGTGCAAGGAAAATGTTACCGTTATTTTAACTACCTAGATTATAAAGTTTTTATTAAGTGTGTGTTGGGAAGTAACCAGAGTATGTTTAGAAAATGAGAATAACATTTATAACTAATCTCTATCCATGCAAACGTAAGCCATTTAAAGGTACCTTTGTCAGGAACGTTTTTGAGGGCTTTAGAAAAAATGGCTGCGATGTCAAGTTGATTGCGTTGCGAGATGGAGGTTCATGGCATGTCTATAAACTTCTTCGTTACATCCTTTTTTTTTGGCGAAGCTTTTGGTTTGCGATGAAAGCTAGCAAGAGTGATATCCTGTATATTCATTATACTTCTCATTCGTCAATTGGTGTTATTGTTGCTTCTTGGTTGAGAGGGCGTCGTTATCTAAACATTGTTTCGAACGTCCATGGTAGTGATATTCTTCCAGAGAAAAAAAACATATTCTCTTGGCTTAAAATTAACTTTTCTAAGAAAATAATTAACTTATCCAACGTTGTGGTTTCACCGTCTAACTATTTTAAGGATATTCTGGTTAGTCAATATAAAGTACCTAGAGATAAAATTGTAGTGAGCCCATCGGGAGGGGTTGATTCAGGGGTATTTCAGCCTCAAGCAGATAGTGTTAAAAGTTACACTTTTGGCTATGTTGGAAGGATAGAAAAAAACAAAGGAATTGATGAGTTAATTGAAGCATTTAAGTTAGTAAAGGGTATCAATAGCAACTATTCTCTTTTGATTGTTGGTAGTGGGAGTCATGTACCTGAGTTGAGAGAAAAGATTAATTCGATAGCTGGAATTACGTTTATCGAAGGGATGAGTCAGCGTGAGCTAGTAGAGATATATAATACAATACGCTTTCTTGTGTTCCCCTCCAAATTAAGAGAAAGTTTAGGTTTAATTCCTATTGAGGCTATGATGTGCGGTACACCTGTTTTATCATCATGCATTGGTGCTACTCACGACTATATTGTGTCAAATATGCGAGAGTATTCCTTTAAGCCTGGAAGTGTTGATGAGCTAAAAGCATCATTACTTCAAGCAGCGGCTATTAGCAAGAATGAATATGATTCTCTATGCCAACTGGCGTTAAAGGTAGCAGGAAATTATGATTCAGAAAGGGTAATTAGAGAGCTTTATAGGCAGTTAAAAGATCGGTTAGGTAGCGGTAATAATGCATAAAAACATTGCTATTGTATTCGGCTGTGGTGGACACAGAGCACAAGCGACACGATTTTATAGAGAGTTCTGTGTAGAATCCGACATTAATTTTTTTGCCATGACGGATGAAGGGAAGGCGCCAAGTTGGAGTGAACGCTGTTTAGTTCTCGAACCGTTGAGGAATAAATATACTGGTAGATTAGTATCTCCATTCAAATTTGCGTTAAATGTGTCTAAGTCTTATCATTTCCTGAAAGAAAACCGTATTTCTACCTTAGTCTCTTTTGGACCTGGAGTTGCAATTTTTGCGGGGGTTGCGGCAAAACTGACGGGATGTTCGATTATTCATTTTGAAACATGGTCAAAATTTCATTCACCGTCTTGGACAACGCGGGTAATGAGACATCTAACAAAACATATCTTCATACAAAATATAGAACTTAAAGATAAAATTCCTTACGGAAAATATGTGGGTCGCTTGTAAATGAAAATACTAGTAACTGTCGGAACTACGGCTTTTGATGAGCTTATTATCGAAATAGATCGCGCATTCAAGCATGACACCAATGTTAGTATTATGGCACAGGTTTCAGAAAAATCTTGCTGCGAAACACACAATATTCGAACGTTTGATTTCTGTGATAATTTACAGCCTTATATAGAGCAAGCGGACGTTGTAGTAACACACGCAGGCGCTGGCTCGGTATACTCGATGTTAGAGAGTGGTAAGAAGCTGGTTGTTGTTCCAAACTTGCAGAGGGCTGATAAGCACCAATTAGAGTTGGCTAAGTACGTACATGATAATAAATTTGCCATCGCATGTCTTGATTTGAAAACACTCAAACCCTGTATTTTACAGGCCGTATCTACGGATTTTTCCCCCTACCAGCGTGAAAAGTTTTTTGGGCATAGTATCATACGTGATTTGCTTATCTAAATAATTGATATTTCACTACGATCTCGGTCCTAGGATACGAGGATCCTCCGCTGTCTCAAGTTCACCTTTTCCCAATTTTTCACGGATATAGCAAGTTACTCGCCATACATGTCTAAGCATCAGGCAATAAAGTACGAAGCATGCTAAAAATCCGACGAACATAATGGTTTCATGCACTTTCAATAATTCGCCTATGATGCCGATACACGCGAGTAGCGTGGCGAGTAAGCAAATAGCGCTCAACGTTTGACGTGATGAGAGGCCAACGCGTTGAAAAATATGATGCAGGTGTTCACGATCAGGCTTAAATGGAGAGTCGCCTCGTTTGATACGCCTGAACATAATAGCGGTCATATCCATGAGGGGAAGGGCAATTAACCAAAGCCCAGTTACAGGGCGTATTGCGGCGCTGGTCGGGTGTTGGCTGGCAAGCAGCAAAAACCAAATGACGGTAAAGCCAATCAGCATGCTTCCTGCATCACCCATAAACACTTTTCTTTCTCGACCAAGTAATCCTAAATTAAACATTAAATAGGGTGCCATAATCACCGTGAGCACCAAACATAAATAGGCCAGTGAAGTATGGCCATTTAAGTAAAGTAAAATGCCTAAGCTAACAAAGGTTACCGTCGCTAATCCACCCAGCAAGCCATCAATACCATCTACCATATTGAATGCATTAATGGCTCCAATCACAGCCATTACGGTCAGTACATAGCCAAGTGTGTCTAGGCGAACATCGCCAGTCGCGAAGATATTGCCAAGGCGGTTCAGCTCAATACCGCCCAACACCATCATGGCGATTGCGAGTGCGGCTTGAATAGCAAACCGAAGTTTAAAGTCGATATCGAACTTGTCGTCCAAGACACCGATAGTGACGAGGATCAGAATACATGTGGCATATAGACCACTATGAGGTATGACTTCTGGATTGTTGAGCAAAAAATAAACCAGAGATAGACACATTGCCAATCCGCCAACAAGTGGGACGGCACCTGCATGGTGTTTCCTTTTATCTGGCTTATCAACAAGATCGATGCGTCTTGCCACTTTTCGTAGCACAAATAAAGAAGCTGCTGAGAAAAACAAGAGTAAAGCCAAATCGACAAATGAGATAATCACTGTGTCTTCCTTGCTATGAGTGAGCAGGTGTTTTTGTTATGTCCTGCATCAAACTCTAGTCGTTAGTCGCGGGACGTGCAAACCAAGGCGCACGATCATCAGTTAATTGATAAAGCGTATATTTTCTGCCTAATTTTTGTCCGCCATCCCGTTGAAGCGGCTGCCACGCGATAATACCACGGGATGTTGTCGGTTTGACTGAGAGCAGATCAAACGGGATAGAAACATAAAATCCTTTGGTAAAACTCCCCTCACCAAACTCTTCTGCTGATAAATCGGTTTTGCTAGCATAAGCGCCAACAAGGATCCCACTATCAAACTGTTTTGCAACATCAAGCGTTACGCCGACATCCTCGGTTAGATAGCGCCCTGCGCTGATTTTAGCCAATGTACCATCGAACAGCCCTAGTGGGTTTTGCCAGTAAAGTGTCGCATGCCCTGTGGTTGTGCCGGTTTGAACTCTGAAGGGGCGTTCTTCGTTTTTGCTAGGTTGATATTCGTTTTTAAATAGGCCAAAGGCCGATCCCGGCTCTCTTTGCTTAACATAATTGATGTCTACACCCAGAGCAAATGCGCTATTCATGGGTCGGTACAGCACTTCGCCGCCTACGCCCGCGAACATAGTTTCCAAATAACCGCCATAAGCTTGGCTGTACCAATTATCTCCCCAATGGTCGAGGTAGGTTAGCTGCGCATTAGTGACTCGTACTGGATCCTCAAGATATTGACGATTAAGTGTGCGTACCCGTTTCAAGTCTGTGCCGTCGGGCGGCACTGTGTATTTAAATTTATCGTAGGTATCAGCTATGTTGACGTACACGCTCGACGAGGCGATAAAATGATCGCCAAGGCGAGCAGCGGCGCGACCTGATACACCTAACGAATACATATAAAAGCCTTCTGAGCCGCCAAAAGATTGGATAAACACTGGGGCGAGCCCCATATCAAAATCATCTTGGTGGGCCGCTTTTAATTCTCCGGAGATGGCGCGAGGCAGCGTGTGCGTGCGTGCATCATCAGGTTTTGCCTCGACATAAGTATGAGTAGCGACAGCCGCGTAAGTCTCTGCATCGATGACGGTTTCAGTCATCGGTTGGCGTTGGGCCTGTTGAATAATGCGGTACTGACTCGCTTGAATCCCGGTGTTCGCGATCAATGTGGCTGCACGTGTTTGTGCAATATCTTGGTCGCGATACTTTGTTTGTTCACCGGTAACCGTGACTGTATCACCGTCAAAATGCACGCGATTGTCTTTATACCCCGCCACATTGGCAAGTTGCGTGCTTAATCGTTGCCATTGGTCTGCCGTTAAATCCTCTGTTGCGCTAGCAGGTCGGTAGGCTGGGTCATCATTATCTATCCAAAAAGTGTCCACCTGATTGAAGTTGGTGTTCAAGCTGAACCCGGCAGTGAATACTTCACCCCGCTCATAGGACAGGCGTGCAGCACCCCAATCACCGAAGCGGTATACGGCACCAAGGTTCCACGGACTATCAACTTGCATGGGGATGCCGGTTTGGGTACTAATGAAGTCAGCTTGGTAATCATTACCGTCGTACTCCAGCTTTAGGCTCAATGGCGCGTAAGGTGTTTGATATTCGATACCGCCGAACAGTGCCGTACAGCCAGTAAACATACGATCAATATCTACACTGCCGCCTCTACCAGAAAATGCCGTGTCACGGCCGCAGTCAACGGACTTCTGTTTATCGCCCGTTAAATTTGCACGGTTTCCTAAATAGCCCCAACCAATACCGAGTGAGAAATCAAATGGGCCGACACGTTTAGAACCCACGAGATACTCGCCGTCAAATAACCCAGTGCCCCCGATGTCTCTCAGACCGACTGCAAGCTCTGGCAACCAATAACTTTCTTGCCACAGGCGCAATTTAGCATCGATACTTTTATCAGTATATTTAGTGTCGCCGCTAAAACTGGGGTCATCGCTGTAAAGTAAGTCGTGCACCTGGGTATATCGGATAGTCGTTTCTAACCAAGGAAAGAGCTGGAGGGATGTATTAAAGTGCACATAGTCTTCGTTGTAAGTACTGCCTAAAGTGAATTCACCTTCTGGCGCCGAGCGTGCGGTGGGCATTTGTATGAGTCCCACCCCTCCAAAATCGGTTTGTGAATGGACAAGCGCTGGATAATCGAAATTATCCGCTGAAACGGTGCAACTTGTTGTTAGTAAAATCGTGCTAAGCCACAAACGGTGTGATGAAGTCTTTTTCAGTCGCATTATCGAATTAACCTATGTTGCAGGTACGTAAGCACGTGTTCATTTGTATCAACCGCAAAGCCATGAATCGCTTTTTCGGGGAGGGGAAGATAAATGATCGAACCGGGTAACAGATCTTGATGCCGTTCATTCCAGTAGGCAATAGGAACATGGCTGCGCTCTCCGGATGGCATGATAATCAGCGCCTGAGAAATGCCGATTGTTTCCGCACCGGCTTGCTCAAGATAGCGACGTACTGATTGTCGTTCAGTAAAGGCATACTCTCCGGGCTGCTTTACATCGCCCAATACCATAATGGTTGTCGGACGATGAGGTAATTGTAGGTGCCATGTGCCGTTTAATAGCGGGTTCGCGGCGGGTGTAATGCGCGTAAAATCGGGATCAATATTCCGGTTGATTCGCTCAGCAACCGTTAACTGTGTGAGCGTACGATATAGGCGTTTCCACTGCTGTTGAGTCTTACCTGTATTCACAGTGATTTGATGACGCACGGGTTGCAAATCAGCAATACGATCCGCGTTTTGGCTATCTTTGCGATAAAGCCCTGCAGCAGGCCAATACACGTCGTCCAATACCCGCTGCTGGCTTTGGGCCACGGCTAATACTGCCTCTGAAAGGCGGGGAGGCTGAGAAAACGAGAGATGTGTATCTTGGTTAGCTGTTATCGTCGCGGCTTTTAAAGGCATCGCTATTAGTAGTAAAACAGCCACGAGCCCATGTGTTAGCAAGCAGTTACTCTTCATGGTCGCTCCCTTGGTAGGGCTTTAAATGGGTCAAGGTTACAGCGGGCAAATGTGGTGCGAGATGCTGATAGGATTTAATCACGTTACCATTGCTATTATTCACCCAATAGTCATTGGTCCATTGAACATCAAGTGAGGGAAGGGACACTAGCTCTCGATAATGCGCTGTCTCAACTCGCGTACCATTCACCAAAATTGTTTGTGCACCAACATGATTAAATGTCGACTTGGCAAGGTAGCCACTGTGGTTGCCCGGCTGCCAATCAATCTTTCGTGACCATGTATGCGGCATAGTAATGGTTGTAAGGCCAACACTAAGCGGGTCAGGCGTGTCCGTTTGGGTTGCCGTTAAGTTACCATCGGCGAAGTTTACTGTTTTTACAATTCGGCCACTGCGGGTCACGATCATTTCGTGTTTGGCTGATAACCATTTGAGGTTAGGACTGGTATGTTGGCTTGGCTCAGCGAATGCTAACACCATAAATCCTTGCGGCCCGTTGTCGAGCTGAGCGTAAAGACTTGCGTAGGGGAGAGCGTTAATTTCTTCCCAACTTTTCTCGGCATCGGGGAAGCCATTATAGGCAAATTTAAACGAATCACCGAGATCTTGCATTCGTTGTGTGCATCCAGCAGAAAGCAGAACGATGCAGCCTATCAAGAGTACATGGTTGGATTTGGTCATAAGTGGTGGTTGGGCGGCGTGGCGGTGATAGAAAAATGGCTATAGGTTTACCTATAGCCACCGTTTCGAACCTCAGCGATTACTGTCCAGCGCTTAATGAGGTAGAGTTTGACGCATCGTTGTCATCATTACTCGCAGCAGCGACAGTCGCACCTACGGCAGCAGCAACCGCAACACCAGCTGCAACGGTACCCGCAGCAACACCGCCAGCCGCGGCGGCACCCGCAGCACCCGCACCTGCTGCGCCAGCACCTGCGCTCGCACCGGCACCCGCGCTCGCACCGGCACCTGCGCTCGCACCACTACCGCTTGCAGCACCCGGTGCCGCCTCGGTTGCGGCCATTGTGCTTGCAGCGAACAGCATAGCAATCAAGCCTGTTGCAATTTTTTTCATTTGTCTCTCCATGATTTTTGCATTAATACAAAAACGTCTGCAAACGCAGACACTAGTAAACTCTAATAGCTAAACACCGAGAAGTAAAATAAATACCGTATACATCACAGATATTTCATCCTAAATGTGCGGTAAAGCAGGGAGAAGCAGCCTCGCACTCGCATCGGCGCTCTTGCTCTTTCTGTACTCTGTATTCAGTCATCGGTATTCTGTTCCCTAGAACCCTAGAACCCTAGAACCCTAGAACCCTAGGACCTCTCAACTTTCTAGCCCCCATAGCCATTTGGGTTCTTCGACTGCCAGCGCCAGGTGTCTTCGACCATAGTTTGTAGGTCTTTCTTTGCTGACCAGCCTAGTGTTGCTTTGGCACAAGCAGGGTCAGCGTAGCATTCGGCAATATCCCCCGCGCGACGGGGTTTTATTTCGTATGGAATGGGCCGTTTTGCCACGGCTTCGAAGGCATGTAGCATGTCGAGCACACTGTGGCCTTGGCCGGTACCGAGATTAAAAACATGGATGCCAGCTTGGTAAGCCAATTTATCTAATGCGGCTAAATGGCCATCAGCAAGATCAACGACATGAATATAGTCGCGGACACCGGTGCCATCCGGCGTAGGATAATCATTGCCAAATACGCCTAATTTTTCGCGTCGACCGACTGCCACTTGAGCTACAAAGGGCAGCAGGTTATTCGGCGTGCCTTGAGGGTCTTCCCCCAATAACCCCGAATCGTGCGCACCAACTGGGTTAAAGTAACGTAGAAGGGTAATGCTCCAATCTGGGTTTGCGTGCTGAAAGTCTCGCAGGCATTCCTCCGCCATTAATTTACTTCGCCCATAGGGGTTGGTAGCGGCAGTGGGAAAGTCTTCTTGTATCGGCACAGATGCAGGCTCGCCGTAAACGGTGGCCGATGAACTAAAAATCAGCGAGTTTATATTAGCCGCTTGCATCTCACGCACTAAGTTTAACGTGCCTGAGACATTGGTATCGTAGTATTTCAGCGGTTTTTCTACCGATTCACCCACCGCTTTTAACCCAGCAAAGTGGATGACGCTATCAACTGCATGTGTCGCAAATACTCGTTTTAAAAAACTACTATCGCGAACATCCCCCTGCATAAACGCAGGACGCGTGCCGGTGACGCACTCAATCCTATCGAGCACGACTGCTTTGCTATTACAAAGGTTATCGATCACAACAGGTGTATGGCCGTGTTTGATCAGTTGAATGCAAGTGTGGCTGCCAATATATCCGGCGCCACCCGTAACGAGTACCTTCATGGTGAGACTGCCTAATTTTTTATCGGTAGTGAGTCAGTAATATTTACAGAGTACGGAACACGGGAGCAAATGGGAAGAGCCGGTAAAGCGCAGCCTCGCACTCGCATCGGCGCTCTTGCTCTTTCTGTACTCTGTATTCCGTATTATTCTCTAGGACTCTAAGACCTTTCTAGTCTCAACGCCATGCTTGCAAAGATCACCACGCCGAGTGTGAAAAATAGAATCCCCGAATGGTGATTAATATAGTGCTGGGTGAGCATATATCCGGCAATTAGCACAATGTGGCAACGTAAAACAACGCTGGCAAAACCTTGATCAGAATGAGGTTTAGACTGTATTTTTTTCGTAGCCACCCAAGGGGCTAAGAGTAAAAACACTAGGGCTAAACCGCCAATTATCCCTTTTACTTGCAACTCTTCTAGTAATTGGTTGTGCGCGCGGCTAAATAGCATAACGACTGGGTCAACAATATGTTGGTCAACCAAATCCTGTTTTTTCTCGGTAAATCGATCATAACCGGTTCCTGTCAATGGGTTATCTGCCCACAACAGTAATGCCGTTCGCCACAATTCAACACGTGTTCCCGAAGATGTCTTTATTTTGGGTTGCTGCTCGGCGGCCGGTTCGGCGGCGATCTCGACACTTTTTACATGTTGATATCGGTCGAGATCGGAAACTACCAAGCTCGCTCGATGCAATGCGGGTACGACTGCAGTAACAATAACCAGGGCAGCGCTTACCGTTACCGCAATAACATCGCGGCGCTTAAGTGCATGCCGATAATAAATGATCGCCCAGATCGCGACGAAAGGTGTGACAACCCAAGAACCGCGACCACCGCTGAGTAAAGTTGCCACAAAACCTAAAGTGACGCCAACAAAGGCGATTTTTTTTAACGTTGGTAAAGAGCGTTGGCAACTAAAAATATAAGCAAAAATGCTAAACACACTCAAGCTTGCCGCCATGCCAGCGACTTGAATGGACATAAATCCACCGCTAGAAAGTGCTCGGATCCCCAGTCCATAGTGTTGATAGAGTGCAATCAGCCCGACAATCGAGGCACCGATACTACAGCCGTATAACACAGCTTTGAGCGAAGGCGGATACTTGAGTAGACAGGCAAAAATGACTACCGCTAATAGCACACGACTGGGCATGTCAATCTGTTCGTAATGGCCAGCAGGTACAGCGAATGCGAGAGTAACAAGAAAATACAGCACAAAGGATGCCGTAATGAGCATCGCTGGCGGCTTTAGAAGTGATTGATAGGTGCTCGGCAGCATGAGCAATGCGGCTAAAGCCAACAAAACAGCCGAGTACTTATAGGAGTCAGGTGTCACGAGTAATGTTGCGAAATAAGCGAAACATAAAAGATTGATAAGTGCCGAGCGATAAGAGTGCAGCAATGCTTTTCCCCTACGGTGTACGTGATACATGGATTTCAGCTATCACGTAGCGTGATCCATAAACGAGCCTGACGATGGATGTAAGTGTTGCATTCAATGGTGACGATGAAAAGTGTTTCTCTCACGGTTTTGGTACCATACAACACGCACTGCAAGTGTGGTTAGACATCCTGTCTATATAGCACTAATGTACAAATAATGACGCCATGAAGGTCGTCGAATAGAGCACATGCTTGATTAAAAACGGTAAGGAATAGTAATGAGCCGATTGGTTGTTCTTGGCAGCGTCAATGCTGATCATGTTTTACGTGTCCCTCACTTTCCGCGTCCGGGCGAGACATTACACGGCCACGATTATGCCGTAATTGCCGGCGGGAAAGGGGCCAATCAAGCGGTTGCGGCGGTGCGTTGCGGTGCCGATGTCGCGTTTATCGCCAGCGTCGGTGATGACGCATATGGACAAAATATTCGTCAATCTTACGCGCAAGAGGGGATGGATGTCAGTGCGGTGAAGGTGCAGGCGAATACACCGACTGGGATTGCGATGATCCAAGTCACTGAGCAGGGCGAGAACAGTATTGCGCTCTCGGCAGAAGCCAATGCGGCTTTGACAGCAGAGGCCATCACTACCGATCTTGCCAAGATAGCCGAAGCTGACTATTTACTGATGCAGTTAGAAACGCCGATGTGTGGTATCGAAAAGGCGGCGTTTCATGCCAAAGCGGCAAAAACTCACGTGGTGCTTAATCCCGCTCCAGCCGCACCGCTGAGCGACGCGCTTCTTGCTGCAGTCGATATTATTACCCCGAATGAAACAGAAGCCCAAATCCTGACCGGTATCGCGGTAACTGACACTGCCAGTGCGCAAGCGGCTTCAGACGTGCTCCACAAAAAAGGGGTAGGGATTGTACTGATCACTCTTGGCAAACAAGGCGTGTGGCTGAGCGAGCAAGGCCGGCAAGAAGGCCAGCTTATTCCTGGGTTCAGGGTCGATGCCGTCGATACCACTGCCGCTGGCGATACCTTTAATGGGGCATTGGTGACAGGACTGATAGAGGGACAGACACTTTATCAGGCGATTCGCTTTGCGCATGCCGCGGCGGCATTATCCGTGACCCAGCGTGGCGCACAAACCTCGATTCCTTCTCGTGCAAATGTTGAGGCGTTTTTGGCCTTAGCAAGTCAGTGATACCGGTAGTCCTATAGGGTTGAGAATCTTGCCGTCCGTCTCTTAGCTTTTTGTGATGATACGCTCCGCCAGTTTGATCCCGACTTTTTGTACTGTGCCTTGCACGGACCTTATTCCCTGTAAGATAATTGAATTATCTTTAAAATTGCGTGGTTGTGGCGCGAAAACATCAACAAAGGAAAAACATGAAGATTTTAGTGACAGGAGGGGCTGGCTTTATTGGGTCTGCGGTAATTCGACATATCATAAAACAGACGACTGACTCAGTTATTAATGTCGATAAATTAACCTATGCGGGGAATTTAGAGTCGTTGGCGGATGTTGATAGCAGTGACCGCTACACATTCGCGCAAGTTGATGTGTGTGACCAAGCATCACTGGAACGACTCTTTCATGAACACCAGCCTGATGCCGTGATGCATTTAGCGGCTGAATCACACGTTGACCGCTCGATTGATGGCCCTGCGGCGTTTATTGAAACCAACATTGTTGGCACCTATACCTTATTAGAGGTCAGCCGTCGCTATTGGAAAGCGCTGAGTGATGAAAGAAAATCAGCGTTTCGTTTTCATCATATTTCAACGGATGAAGTGTACGGCGATTTACATGATACCGATGCATTATTTACTGAATCGACGCCTTATGCACCATCTAGCCCGTATTCTGCTTCAAAAGCCTCGAGCGATCACTTAGTACGTGCTTGGCAGAGAACGTACGGCCTCCCCACTATTGTGACCAATTGCTCTAACAATTATGGCCCCTATCATTTCCCTGAAAAACTGATCCCATTAATGATCTTAAATGCGTTAGAGGGAAAACCTTTGCCTGTTTACGGTGATGGTACGCAAATCCGAGACTGGTTATTTGTAGATGATCATGCTCGTGCGCTGTATCAAGTCGTGACTAAAGGAACAGTAGGCGAAACCTATAACATTGGTGGACATAACGAAAAGCAAAATATTGACGTCGTAAAAACGATTTGCGCGATCATGGATGAACTTACTCCCATGCATGAGCGAGGTTATCCAGAAGGGACGCAACATGCATCGCTGATTACATATGTGCAAGACCGTCCCGGACATGACATTCGCTATGCCATTGACGCCTCTAAGATTGAAGAAAAGCTAGGTTGGGTGCCGGACGAGACCTTTGAATCCGGTATCCGAAAAACTGTGGAATGGTATCTGGAAAACCGTGAATGGTGGCAGCGCGTGCTTGATGGCTCCTACTCGCGTGAGCGTCTAGGCGCAAATTAGCTTTTACTCTCTGTCACACTCTGATCCTATGCGCTGTCTATTACTCGGCTTAGGGTCAAGATATAGGAAGGATTCAATGAAAGGTATTATTCTTGCTGGTGGTTCGGGTACACGTTTGTATCCGCTTACACGCGGCGTCTCTAAGCAACTTTTGCCGATTTATGATAAGCCAATGGTTTTCTATCCGCTTTCAACACTCATGTTGGCAGGGATCAGAGACATTCTCATCATTACTACACCTGAAGATAACGATAGCTTTAAGCGCCTTCTAGGGGATGGCTCAGACTTTGGCATTCGCCTTGAGTACGCCGTTCAGCCAAGCCCTGATGGGTTGGCGCAGGCCTTTATCATTGGTGAACAGTTTATCGGTGATGACAGTGTCTGCTTGGTATTAGGCGATAACATTTTTTACGGACAGTCGTTTTCAAGCACGCTTAAACGTGCAGCGGCGCGAGAATTCGGCGCGACCGTGTTTGGTTATCAAGTCAAAGATCCTGAGCGGTTTGGGGTGGTGGAATTTGATGATGAAATGAATGCGATTTCAATTGAAGAAAAGCCAACTCAGCCGAAATCCCAGTATGCGGTAACCGGCTTGTATTTTTATGACAACCGTGTAGTTGAGATGGCAAAGCGAGTCAAACCGTCAGCTCGCGGTGAGCTTGAGATCACTTCGATTAACGAAATGTATCTGCATGACGAAACGTTAAAAGTCGAGCTGCTGGGGCGCGGATTCGCATGGTTAGACACGGGCACCCATGAAAGCTTGCATGAGGCATCTTCGTTTGTACAAACCATTGAGAATGTCCAAGGGCTTAAAGTCGCTTGCTTAGAGGAAATTGCATGGCGACAGGGATGGTTGACAGACGAACAGCTCATGGCGTTGGCAGCGCCCATGATGAAGAATGACTATGGGCAGTATCTTGCAAAACTTGTTAAGGAATCGACAGTAAAAGGGCATTCTGATGCGCATCTTAATCACCGGTAGTCAAGGGCAAGTAGGCCATTGTCTTGTCAAACAGCTTTCCGCGAAAAAACAAATCATCATGCTAGCCTGTACAAAAGACGACCTAGACATTACGGATCGTCAAGCGGTAATTAATAAGGTGAACGCCTTTAAGCCGAGTGTGATCATTAATGCGGCAGCTTACACGGCCGTTGATGGAGCTGAAAGCGATGTTGAAAGCGCCTATGCGGTCAACCGAGATGGGCCCAAATATTTGGCAGAAGCAGCTGAGCAGCACCGTGCCGCATTACTTCATGTATCGACCGATTATGTTTTCTCTGGTACCCATGACGAGCCATATCGCGAAACCGACCAAACGGATCCACACAGTGTTTATGGTGCGAGTAAATTGGCTGGAGAGTTAGCCGTTCAGCAAGCGTGCGCCAAGCATATTATTTTGCGAACCGCTTGGGTATTTGGTGAACATGGTGGAAACTTTGTAAAAACCATGCTGCGACTGGCTTCGCAAAAAGACGAGCTGAATGTCGTCGATGATCAAGTGGGCGGACCGACTTACGCAGGGGATATTGCAAGCGCCTTGATTAGCATCGCGCAACGCCTTGAAGAAGAGGAAAATCCTCACTATGGCACATATCATTTTTCTGGTACGCCGCATGTGAGCTGGTGTGCATTTGCGTCAGCGATTTTTTCTGGTGCATATCAACAAGGCCTCGTAAAGAAAGTACCGAAGGTGATACCGATTACAACGGCTGAGTATCCAACGCCCGCCAAGCGACCAGCAAACTCACGTTTAGATACGACAAAAATAATGACGCAATTCTCTATTTCACCGAGTAATTGGCAACGCGCACTTAGAAACCTTAGCGATTATCAGGACAAATGTGATGCAAATAATTAATACTGCGATCCCGGATATCAAAATCATCGAGCCGTCTGTCTTTGGCGACGAGCGAGGCTTTTTTATGGAAACGTGGAACCAAACACGCTTTGATGAACAAGTCACAGGTAAAGCGACCGCATTTGTGCAGGATAATCATTCCAAATCGGCTCAGGGAATTTTACGAGGCTTGCATTATCAAACGCAGAATACACAAGGAAAATTAGTGCGGGTTGTTAGTGGTGAAGTGTTTGATGTAGCGGTTGATTTGCGCCAAGATTCCCCCTCATTTGGGCAGTGGGTGGGCGTATACTTATCTGCTGAAAATAAACGCCAGCTATGGATCCCCGAAGGCTTTGCGCATGGCTTCTATGTAACCAGCAAGGAAGCCGAGTTTGTTTATAAATGTACGGATTTCTATAATCCAGCAGCGGAAGTAACCTTGCACTGGGACGATCCGGCGCTCGCGATTCAATGGCCATTAACGGTCGAACCTCTCCTTTCAGAGAAAGACAAGGCAGGGAGAACCCTCGCCGAACTGCGTAACCAGAGCTTACTTTTTTAGTCATCGGAATTCGGGACTTTGAATACGGGAAAGAGCAGATTCGTGCACGCATCGGCGCTCTTGCTTTTTCTGTACTCTGTATTCAGTCAGCTGTATTCGGGATCTTGAATACAGAGCGCTTCGCTTACGGAGTACGGAGAAGAGCAGAAAGCAGTTCCTAGGACCTAGGAACTTTATCGACAGAGCCGGGCACGATACGCTTTTTCCGTATTCCGTATTCCGTATTCCGTATTCCGTATTCCGTATTCCGTATTCCGTATTCCGTATTCCGTATTCCGTATTCCCCATCATCTTCCCTAGGACCTAGGACCTAGGCCCCTAGGCTCTCTCTCCCCACCTAATCAACACACTGTTCTGTAACCGATTTTTAGACTTATATCACAGTAAGTTCGTATCTGTCTGTTTTATCAGTATCTTTTCTTTTTGCACTGTTTTAGACGTTTTTCATGCAAAATTCATTCTTTGTCCAAAAAAACAGCAAACAACTGAGTTTTGACAAGAAAAACATTCAATCAATATTGATGATCTATTCAGTTTGCGTAGTATGACAGCCTGCAAAATTTAACACCGCAAACGATAAAGTAGACCAAATTATAAATGTTGCCAAATCGTTGCGGTGTTTTTGTGGGTTTAACCTTGTGAATAAGCTGGTTTTTGTCTGCGCAGTGTGATCAAGCGCTAACATCAATGGGCGGTAGCGTGTCTATTTTGCCAGTAATAACATGATTATTTATGCAGTTTATAGCGCTGCTTAATAACTTAGACGGCGTCTAAAAATCCGCATTTTCACTATAATGCGAATAAAAATTAAAAAGGATATCAACAACTTGCAAGGTGTTGATTAGTAAGGTTTTGGCTATGAATGTTCTATGTAAACTTATTTTACCGTGTGGGCTTTTACTGCTCGCAGGGTGCTCGTCTTACCCCACATCGCAAGCGGATAGCTACAGTGTGGTGTCAGGAATGCCCAATCACACCATTCACTACCTTCAAAGCAATGATATCGATTACGGTCAGCGTCTCCATGTTGGCGATACCGTAACACTTCCGCTCCAAACCGGTGAGCAATCGGTCGTTGTCGAGCAACGTTACTTTTCTGCTATTGGCACCACGTGTTTTGCGCTGCGTCAGGTGCCCTCGTCTCTGAAATCCCCTCAAACCTCGCAGTACAACCTGTGTGAGTATCCCAAAGGCTGGGGAGTCGTTCGAGCGTTTCGTAACTAGCTAGCACCATCTAGCGGGTCCAGTCACTCCTCGTAACACTGCGTCACCCAGCATGCGCGTTTGTCATGAACAAGCCAGAGCATGTGGGGCGTGTCACCTAATGTTGATTTCCAGAGAACAAATACGAATGAAAAGATTAATAATTACACTTTTGATTGCGTTGTCTATCAGCACAAGCGCACAAAGTGCCTCACGCAGTGAGCTTATGGCTGCTGCGAAGCAAGCACAGAGCGCGTCTGAGGGGGGAAGTGCCTCGGACGATACGGTAAAAGCGAACTGGCAGTCATCCAACTATGGTCCGGTTCAGAATCAACAAACCACCCGTGATGACGCGGATATTCATCCTTTTGGTTACTCCTTATTCCAAGGTGGCTTTCGTGGTTTACGCTCTGATGGCCTCAACCCAAACTACCGTATTCTCCCCGGTGATCAGGTCACAATTAAAACTTGGGGTGCATTTGAAATGGAGCGCACCTTGCCGGTTGATGCTCAAGGTAATATTTTCCTTCCTTCAATTGGACCAGTGAATGTTAAAGGGATTCCGAATAGTCGTTTAAACACGGTCGTGTCAGCCGCTATTCGAAAAACCTACTCGGATAAAGTTCGTGTCTATACCAATCTACAAGGTGTGCAGCCTATCTCCGTGTTTGTAGCGGGCTTTGTGGAAAACCCTGGCCGGTATTCTGGTGTACCAAGCGATTCAGCACTGATGTTTCTTGACCAGGCTGGCGGCATTGATGATCAGTTAGGTAGCTATCGAGAAATCTCCTTATTGCGCGATGGTAAAGTCATCAGTCAATTGGATCTGTATCAATACATGCTGGAAGGCGAGCTCAAACATCCTCAATTGCAGCAGGGCGATACATTATTAGTGACAAAGCGAAAGCCGACCGTCGTTGTAAAAGGCGACATTGGCCGCACGTTCCGTTTTGAACTCAAAGATAGTAAAACCCAGGGCGAAGAGATCCTAGCGCTCACACAATTGGATCCCGCTGTCACCCATGTATTGCAGCGAGGTACGCGTAACAAAGAATGGATTGCCCACTATTTGTCATTGCAAGACTTCACGACTGCAGATATTGCGGATGGCGATGAGCTTGTTTTTGTTGGTGACAGCAAAGATCAGCAAATTGTCGTTAAACTGGAAGGCGCGTTTACCGGCCAATCCAATTTCGTTTTACCCAAAAATACGACCTTAGCTGAGCTTTTGACCAGTGTCGCCGTTGAGCCACAGGAAACGAACTATCAACAAATTTCACTATCTCGAGTCAGTGTTGCTGAGCGGCAGAAAAAGGCGTTGGATGAGAGTTTACGTCGTCTAGAAGCAACCTATCTAGGCGCATCTTCTTCAACCGCAGAAGAATCGGCTATTCGTGTGCGAGAAGCAGAGTTGATTAGCCAGTTTGTCCAAAAAGCCTCTCAAATTGAACCAGATGGCACCATGGTAGTAACTAACCAAGGCGAGCTGACAGATATTCGCTTGCAAGATGGTGATGTTATCCGTTTACCGGAGCGCAGCAGCACAGTACTTATCACCGGTGAAGTCTTTGTACCGCAATCGATCGTCTTCACGCCGGGTAAAACCGCGCTTGATTATATCGATGCGTCCGGTGGTTTTAGCCAACACGCCAACGAAGACAACATTTTAATTGTGCGTCAAAATGGTGAAGTGGTTTCCGCCAAAGACTTTGCGGTGCAAGCCGGTGATCAAATCCTGGTGCTGCCCAAAGCCGCCACTAAAAACCTGCAATTGGCGTCGACGTTGACCCAAATCCTTTATCAAATTGCGGTATCAGCCAAAGTGATCATGGACTTGTAATGAGTTATCAACCACGACATCCATTAAAAGTCTGTAAACATGTTTGGCATGCGCTGTTTATGCGAGAAGCGATGGCGCGTATGAGCGCTGATCGGTTTGGATGGAGCTGGATATTGCTCGAGCCCATCCTTCACCTCATGATCTTTATAGGGGTGCGACAGCTTATGGGACGAATTAAGTACATTCAAGGCGCGGAATTTATCCCTTGGTTAATCATCGGCATTATCACTTTTATGATTTTCCGCGATGCCATGATGCGCTCTATGGGAGCGATACGCGCCAATAGCTCGTTATTTGCTTATCGTCAGGTGCACCCACTCGATCCTGTGCTTGTTCGCGCTTTTCTGGAATTTACCATTCGCAGTGTGGTACTCACCCTTATTGTGGTGTCGTTGATGTTTTTTGGTGGCTATCGTGGCCCGGATGAGCCCCTGATTGTTATCGCTATGTGGCTGTTGGCATGGTGGCTCGGGCTTAGTTTTGGCTTGGTGCTCTCTGTGGTAGCGACCATTGCCGAAGAGGTGGAAAAAATCGTTAAGTTATTGATGTTTCCTCTTTATATGCTGTCAGGAGCCATGTTTCCTCTTAAAGCGTTACCACACGAATTGCGGGATGTCCTGATGTATAACCCACTGGTGCATGTGTTGGAATTGCTCCGCCATGCCTACTTCCATGGCTATTACATGCTTAGTGGCGTCAGCTTGCTTTACCCCGTGCAATGCGCGCTGGTGGCGAGCCTATTAGGACTAATGCTGCATGTGCGGTTTAAATCAAGATTAATGTCAGCATGATAGAAGTAAAAAATATGTCCAAGCGCTACCACGGCCCTTTTGGTAGTAACTGGGTATTAAAAGACGTGAATTTTACCATTCCACAGGGTGTGAGTGTGGGGGTGGTAGGCAAGAACGGTGCTGGGAAGTCCACCTTGTTGCGATTACTCTCCGGGATGGATATGCCAGACCACGGCACCATCGAACGAAAATGCAGTGTCTCTTGGCCAATTGGTTTAAGTGGCGGTTTTCAGCGCAACATGACGGGGCGTCAAAACGTAAAGTTTGTCGCGCGTATTCATGGTGACGAAAGCAAAATTGAGCGCATTATTCAATTTGTTCAAGACTTCTCCGAAATTGGTGCAGCATTTGATAAACCTATTCGCACTTATTCAAGCGGGATGAAAAGCCGCTTGTCTTTTGGCTTATCGCTCGCCTTTGATTTTGATGTGTATTTGTCAGATGAAGCCACAGCCGTCGGTGATAAAAGCTTTCGGCAAAAAGCGACCAAAGCCTTTAAGGATCGAATCGGTCAAGCCAGCATTATTATGGTGTCGCACAGCGAAGGTATTTTAAGAGACTTGTGTCAGGCAGGGCTATGGATACACAAGGGTAAAGCGATTTGGTATGACGACCTCGAAGATGCCATACACGATTATCATAAGAGTATTAAAAAATGAAAGTAGTTATTCGTAAGCATTTACAGTGGTTTTTATGCTTGGGCATTATTGTTGCTGCGGGCATTTATTACGGCCTTGTTGCGACTGATCGCTACGTTTCGCAAGCCAATGTGGTTTTAAAAAGCCCTGAAATTATCCCGACGGGGCTGAGCGTATCATCACTGCTGTCCGGCACATCCGGCGCGGGCGACTTGTTGCTGCTGAAAGAGCACCTTGAATCTGTGGATATGACCATCAAACTCCAAAAGGATCTTGATCTTCGTCACCACTACGCGCAAGACAATATTGACTTTATCTCTCGTTTATCCAGTGCCGATGTGCCGTTAGAAATGTTCCACCAGTACTTACGCAAACGCATTAATATTGAGTTTGACGACTACACCAAAGTCTTGCGTATTCGTGTCGAAGCGTATACACCCGAAATGGCACAGCGAGTTGCTAAAACCTTGCTCGATGAAGGTGAAAAGCATATGAATGCGATGGGGCGTCGTCTCGCGCAAGAACAGCTCAACTTTATTGAAAAACAAGTCAACACCATGTCGGAGCGCTTACACCAAGCGCGTGAAAAGCTATTGGCTTACCAAAACCAACATAACCTGATTTCGCCCAAAGCCACCGTTGAAGAAACGCTGAAGATCATTGCCGAGCTAAAAGGACAGCTGGCAGTGACCCAATCAAAGCGCCAAGCGTTAAGCAGCTTCCAAACGGCGCGCTCGCCGGAGATGCAACGACTAAAAAGCGAAATTGAGGCCCTAGAAGCACAAGTGAAGCAAGAAAAACGGTTGCTGACGCAAAACAAAGATAATGCGCTTAACCGTGTAACGGCCGAATATCAAACGTTAGAAATGCA
Source organism: Salinivibrio sp. SS2 (assembly GCF_001722075.1). Lineage (NCBI taxonomy): Bacteria > Pseudomonadati > Pseudomonadota > Gammaproteobacteria > Vibrionales > Vibrionaceae > Salinivibrio > Salinivibrio sp. SS2. Next base: position 50,680 of record NZ_MEBP01000096.1, read on the forward strand.
GGCTAAGTTTGCGCTTGAACTCTATTCAAACGCCTTAACAGCGCTTGAGACTACGCGCGTTGAAACGGCGCGTAAACTCAAGCAAGTATCTGTGCTGCAATACCCAAGTTTGCCTGAATATTCGACCGAGCCCCGTCGTTTTCACAACTGGGTGGTCTGGAGTTTGATGAGCCTGTTCTTCTTCGCGGTTGTTCACCTTGGCCGCAGTATTATCCGTGACCACCGAGATTAATCACGGATCATGGAGAGTGTTGATAAGGGACAACTGTATTGGCCGCTTCCTGCTGCGCCGTTTAAGCCTCGATTCAGTAGAAATAGGGCGGGATCGTCGCCTTCACTGTTTCGTCTCGCGCTAAACAACATCAGTGCGGTGCAGGATCAGGAATGGACGCCTACCCATCAACAGTGGCTGGAGGGTGTCAAGCAACATCAGCTCAGTGTGTTAGGGCTGGATCATGCCTACGCGGATCAACCTAAAAGCGATCCGCGCGCCTATGTGCTGATGGTGATCACCGCACAAGATGTTAATCAAGACGCGGTCGATAAAACGGCACAATATGCCCGCCAACACAATGCCTATGTTTGGTATGTATTAGTCGACCACCAATTACGTATTCAAACGCGCGTCCCCCGACGGGTAGCGGATATTTTGGCGAAAGCACGGCAGAATCATCCTCAGTTTTTGTGGCAGCAACTGAATAACGAGAGTCGTCCGGTTCACTGGATTGCTAACGCGAAATGCGTCATCAGCGCGCGAGGTGAGCCAATGGTCGAAAGTGCTATGTATGGGGTGCCTTTTGTTGCTTTACCCGGCGTCGCACAAACATTGCTTGAGCCTATTACGCACTCAACGACATACGCACTCGGGTATGTAAAACATTGGTCGCCCACGCAAACTCAACAGCTAGTATTAGCGACTTGGCTGCATCCAGAAACCAAGGCTTATCACCCAGAAACTGGGCAAAGCATAACACCCTTTGCAGCAACTGCTTGGTTAGCCGTGCAAGTTGCAGGGCGCCAGCGAACCCCAAAAAACTTGGTTACGTTTGATGTCAATCCCTACTGGCGCCCTTGTTTTCGCGCATTTTTTCAAGGTAGCCGTCTGCGTTTTCTGCGTCATGATGCGGCAATGTCTGTTGTGGCCCGTCACGAAACACAGCTGATTTGGGGAAGCCGCAACCGCCTTTATGCAGAGCGACCAATACTGCGCGTTGAAGATGGTTTTATACGCTCGGTAGGGTTGGGGGCGTTATTTGCCAAACCTATATCATGGATTGTAGATAAAAGAGGGATCTACTTTGATGCCACGCGGCCCTCAGATCTTGAACATTATCTCACAACGCACGTGTTTACAGAGCAGGAGCGTCAACAAGGGCGTGCTCTCAAGCAGCAATTGGTGGCCCAATCGCTCACTAAATATAACACCGGTAAAACCACATGGCGTCGACCTGTAACAGATAGACCCATCTACTTGGTGGTAGGCCAAGTCGAATCGGATGCATCGCTCCAATACGGCTCGCCCCATGTGCGTACCAATATCGCGCTGCTAAAGCAAGTTCGCCAGCAACATCCCGATGCGCACATTATCTATAAGCCGCACCCAGATGTGATTGCGGGCGCGCGAAAAGCGGGCGAAAACGAGCAACAGGCGCAACAGTGGTGTGATCAAATCGAAGCGCATGTGGGCATTGAGCACCTTTATCCGCATGTAGATGCTGTGCATGTGATGTGCTCCTTAGCAGGGTTTGAGGCATTAATTCGAGGTAAGCGAGTGGTGTGTCACGGCATCCCCTTTTATGCGGGATGGGGGGTAACCGACGATCAGTATTCGGTAGCGCGTCGTGGCGTACAACGCACGATCGACGAACTGATTTATGCTGCCTATATTTGGTATCCCTTGTACATCCATCCTTACTCTGGGTATTACACCACCGTTTTTGATGCCGTGAAGTTGTTGGCAAAACAGAAACAAGCAGGTCAACGCTTTAATCGAAAAATAACCGCGTTGGTCGCGAAAACGGTTCGCCAACTCGCAGGGGTGAAATGAAACACAAGACCATTGCTATTGTTGGGACCTTAGCGGAAAGTTTGGTTGGCTTTCGAGGTGAGCTAATAAAAGACATGGTGGCGGCGGGCCATACTGTATATGCCTTTGTGAGTGAGATAACCTTTACCCAGCAGCTACGTATTCTAGAGCTGGGCGCGACGCCAATTCGCTACTCGCTAAGTCGTTTGGGCATTAATCCTTACCAAGACATTAAAACAGTTTATCAACTGTATAAACTGTTTAAGCAGTTTAATGTTGACGTCTCGTTTTGTTATTTTGCTAAACCCGTCATTTACGGCACCGTCGCGGCAAAATTAGCCGGAGTCCCGCTGCGTGTCACCAAAATTGAAGGGTTAGGCCGGCCCTTTACGCCACCTCCCTCGGGGTTCAGTAAAAAGCAAAAACTACTGCAGAAAGTGCAAGTGTTTCTCTATCGCTGTGCGTTGCGGTTCAGCCATCACCTTTTTCTGTTAAACCCAGACGACAAGCGCGACCTGATAGACAAAAACCACATCCGTACCGGCCAAGTGCATTTAATTAATGGTATTGGCTTAAACCTGCATCATTACCAATTTCAACCGCCAGTGACGGCCCCAGTGCGTTTTGTTTTTATTGGCCGTTTACTTAATGAAAAAGGCATTTGGTATTACCTACAAGCCGCACAAGCTTTAAAAGAAGCAGGCTATCGCGCCGAGTGTTGGGTGGTGGGTGCGCCCGATCAAGGGCGAGATGCGGTATCTCCTGCGCTATTAAAACAAAAAGTCCACGAAGGGATCATTCACTATACGGGGAAAGTGGACGATGTGCGGATCCCGCTTAAAAAATCATCGGTGTTTGTTCTGCCGTCTTATTACCGTGAAGGGGTACCCCGAAGCACTCAAGAAGCGATGGCAATGGGTCGTGCGGTGATCACCACATCAGGCCCAGGGTGCAAAGAAACTGTGGTGCATCAAAAAAACGGCTTATTAATTCCCCCGCATGATCCACATGCGTTATTAAACGCGATGAAAGCGTATATCGACCATCCCGAGTGGATTATTCGACATGGTGCCGCAGGCTATCAATTGGCATTGCAGCGCTACGATGTCAAAAAAATCAATCAAAATATCATGCAGCGAATGGGCTTGCATAGTGTACCAGAGCTTGGTGCTAAGCAGAGTGTAGCGCAGACCGAGCGAGATAACGGTGTGTCTAAAACCGCGAGAGATGCGGCCAAAGAAGCAAGTGCCGAATATATCGATGAATAAATCGTAATTTTGAACCAGTGGTTAGGTGAAATGGAGAGAAAAATGAAAGTCATTGCTAGCACCATAAAGAGTGCCCAATGGCAGGCGTGGCTCAGTCAGCAAACGAGTCCGTTTCCAATTGTGCAAAGTGGCACCAGTGATCACCCTAGCGACAGTGAGGCGTTGATTATTGCTAACCCGTGTACATTAGCGGATATTGAACAGGATCTACTATCGTTTGATGAAGTGGTCCTTCATGTATGGGATGCAAAGTCGACGCTGGCCGATGCGCTGCGTAATGGTGCAGACGACAACGCAATTGAGGAAACACTCGCCGAGTGGATGCGCTTTACGAAAGCGCTGCTTGCATGGTTGCCGAATCATCAGCACAAGGTGAATCTTATTAGCCATACCCATGCCACGTTTTATATTGAGGCTTGGCAAGGCTGGCTAACGTCTCTTGGCATCGAGTGGCCAGACGCAATGAGCATGGCGCCGCGTACACAACAAGACGAATACGACATATTCGCGGCTTATTATATCTCGCAGCGCCCCGAGTTTGCTCATTTGGAACAACTTTTGTTCAGCGTGACCTTACCAATGGGTGACAGTTATCCCACTCTGCCGTTCAACATGACGAGTTTGGCCCAGCAAAGCCAACAAGTGGTTGAGCAACTGCGGTATGCGCACAAGCAACAGCGTGACTCCCAAGAAAAATTAGAAGCCTTAAAGCAAGCCCATGATGCTGAACGCGCACAATACGAAGAAAAATTGGCGCAGGTTGAGCAACAAAAGCAAAAATGGGAGTCACGTTTTCAAGACAATGACCGACATAGTCAAAGTCTCACCCAAGAGAACAATTTGCTTCTCACTGAGCTGCACCGCATGCAAGAGGCGCTAGAATCTGCACTGATAGATAATCAGCGATCCGAAGGGCAATACCAAGAAAGCGTTAGACGCACAGAAGATGCGGAGAAAAAACAAACCGCACTAAAACACGAAAACCAAGCACTGATCACTGAGCTACATAATACGAAACAATCTTTAGATGAGGCATTGGCGCAGCAGCAACGCTTAACTAAACGCTCCGCCGAGCTTGAGCAAACTATTGCGCAACACAACAAGCAATACGCGCAACTCAACGCGGACTATACCGCAAGCCAAAACAAACTCACGGCATTAGAGCAGAAAAAACACCATAAGATTGATGAGCTAACACAACATAACCACACGCTTACAGAAGAAAACAGCATGATTATTGCTGAGCTTCATCGTGTTCAAGAAACCTTAGAAGCACTCTACAACGAAAAAAGCGCTCTTGATGAGCAAGTAAGTCAGCAGCAAGAGCAGTTAACCGAGCAAGCACAACAGCTAAAAGCAAACAATGCCAAAATAGCGAGCCTATCGAAACGCGTGCGCTTAACGAAATTAGAGCTTGCTCAAGCGCTGGCCAGCAAAACACTGCTTGAAAAAGAGCTTACGGCTCACCACAACTCGGCATTGTGGAAAGTCACTGTACCGGTACGTAAATTCCGCCAAACACCAAAACGTAAACGGGCCGAAAAACTCGCGCAACAAAAGCTATTAATCGAACTCTCAAGCTTTTTTGATAAAGAGTGGTATCTAAATCAATACCCTGATGTTGAACAGCAAGGCTTAGATCCCATTGATCACTACCTGCGCTTTGGTGCGCAAGAGGGGCGCAACCCTAGTCCTGACTTTGATACACGTTGGTATTTAAAAACCTATCCCGATGTGGCAGAGAGTGGATTAAATCCGCTTATACACTTTATTAAATTTGGTAATAGAGAAGAGCGCCAAACTGCTGCGAAGCTACTCGAAAACAAGATGTAACTACTACTTAATTACTTACCTATTTTAAATAAAAGAACACAATGATTGAGTGATAAATAAATCGATCACTAGAATCACTAATATTATTTTATACATGGCGATTTAAAAATGGAAACAACGTCCTTATCAAAAGCTAACCAGTTGCTTAGAAATAAACTTTATGATGATGCATTCGATGAATATTTACAGTGTATTCGTCAATGTCAGGAGTTGGATTTTGTATTTTTTAATTTAGCATACTTGATGAAGAAGTCCCATTTCAATAAAGATCTGGTGAACAAAAAAACAAAATCTATTTATAAGCTGATGGGTCTAAACGAAAAAGACTACAAGGCGGTTAAGCGTTCCAAATATGTTAATGGGAAATGGTATTTAGAAGAGTATAAAGGGTTAGTTCCAAACAACGTAGATCCTATTTTGCATTATATGTCTATAGGGTGGAGACTTGGGTTTAACCCTTGTAAGCGTTTCGATACCAATTTCTATATATATAATTACAATGATCAAATAGGTAAAGAAGAACTGCCACTATTACATTATTTATATAAGGGAAAATCGAGAGGGTATCAGATAAAATCTAAAGAGGAGAGTGGCACATCAATGCTGGGTGCGAAGCTTTGGAATGGTCACTCGGAGTCCGCTCTTAAAGAACTAGAGTTGATTTATAACGATGAATCAGCCACAGATAAGACTCGCTGGTGGTCAATGTGGCATACCGCCCGCTGGTTATATTTTATCGGAAATATTGCGGGGGCATTGGATCTATCATACAAAATGAGTTCTCTAGAGAGCGGATATCCAGTTCGTAAAGAGTCAATATATCTTAGATACTTCTGTTTGTTGAGTCTAGGCCGCGTTAATGATGCTTACAACAGCTTAAAGCCATTTGTGGAGCATAATCTAGATGATACTGATGGATATTTTGCTTTTTCGAACTCGCAAGAAAATGACGAAAAGCGTATTGAGATGATTAACAGAGCCTATTCAATTAAGGGCTTTTCGGGGATTCGTCGTAAAGATAGAAACAGGCCATTGAATCTTGATAATGTTGTTGGCTTGCCTGTGTCAAAAATAACGGACAAGCTAAAAGTTTCTATCATAATGCCTATTTACAATGCCGGAAATCAGATAAGAGTTGCAATTGATTCATTATTGCAACAGTCATATAAAAATATAGAAATTATTGCAGTTGATGACTGTTCACCTGATAATACATTTGACATATTAAAAGAGCTTGAAAAGAAAGACCCAAGAATAAAGGCTATTCAACCTCCTGAAAATGGGGGAGCCTATGCCGCGCGCAACTATGGTCTTACATTTGCTACAGGAGATTTACTTACAACACATGATAGTGACGACTGGTCTCACCCTCAAAAAATTGCCACGCAAGTCCAGTATTTAAAAGACAATCCATCAGTGATGGGATGTTCTGCGCATTGGATTAGAGCTCGAGAAAACCTATCATTTACTCAAAATTGGCGTCCGAACAATCGTCTAATCCATTGGAGCCAATCTTCATTTATGTTTAGGAGAAAAGTATTGGAGTCTATTGGGGAGTGGGATCATGTGCGCATAGGCGGTGATACGGAATATATTTGGCGTATGCAAGCTAAATTTGGAAAAGACTCCTTTGCAAAAATATGTCCCGATACACCTTTGGCGTTCGCTCTTGATGAGGAATCCTCTCTTACTCGAACCAAATCTACTCACGTACGAACCGTTTATTATGGTTTACGCCACATATATAGGGAGATTTGCGCATGGTGGCATTCATCTAATGATGATCTACTAGTAAAAAAAGCAAAATTTAATCGCGTATTTCCTGCGCCTAGAAGTATGTACGAACGATCAGATGAGATATTGCACTTTGATACTATAATTGCAGGTGACTTTTCTCGCAAAAAGGACTGTGAGATAGTTAAAAAAATAATTAAAAATAACCCGGGAAAAAAAACAGCATTATTTCATTGGCCTTGTTTCTATGAGAACAACACTGCGTTGTGTGACATCTACTTCGAGTTACTAGGGGAAAGAAATATTGCCCCAATAGTTATGGGACAGAATGTGGAGTCCACTGATTATTTTATAACAGATGAGAAGCTTACTGTACATCCATTGGATGGATACCCAAACTTCATAGGATTAGAATCCTGGATTTCTAAATCTTAGTATGTATTTATCCTAGATATAATTATTTTTATTTTAAAATCATCTGTCTTTTGAAACGATTTTGGAGCGATTTTGAATTTTCTCTTTATTGGTGGAAGCAATTTTGTTATTAAGAATGGGATCGCTGAATCGATTCCTAGGTGTTATGCCAACATGGGCTATAGGATAGACAATGTATACAATCTATCTGTCGGAGGAACCACTAGCCTTTTTGGTCTTGAAAACCTAAACATGTCAAACAAAAGAGATATAGATATAGTTTTTGTTGAATATGGTATAAATGACTATCCATTGTTTTCAAATGACTCTCTACTGTGGTCATATGCATATGGTGAGCTCTTGAGAAGCCTTCGTTGTCGGTATCCAAAAGCTAGGGTTGTTTCTATATTACTGGGTAGGAAGCCCAAAAGGTTTTGGGAGCGACAGAGTGCAATGCACTCTAAAATGGAAGAAATTTCACGTGAATTTGGCGCCTTATGTATCAATATAGATAAAGATCTTAAGTCTATTTCTTCATCTGATAAATTTGATTCTTTATACAAAGATGATAATCATTTTAACTCGGATGCTATTGATTATATAGCAAACAGTGTGGTAGCCAAATGCTTGCTTTTATGTAACGATGCGTCTCTCTATGAAATTAAAAGTAATCCTGATTTTGTTTTTGATAGCTATACTGTTAGTGGTCAGGCAAAAACTTTCGAAAACTCAAGGATGAATAGAAAGACTACAGTCCTATTAAAAGGAAATAGTCTTGAGATAGATATCAAAGGCGTACCTGTTGCTTTATCTTTTGTGTCAAGTTTTGATTCTAGCTCGATTTTAATTGAGTCTAACCATGGAAATAAAATAATACCAACTAAACATAAAGTCGCGGGTAGTGAAAGGTTTCCATTTCTTGTCAAACAAGTACCTCTTTATGATGTTTTGAATATGGATACAGATCTTAATTCATATCAAAAGATTAGGCTCACAGCACTTGATTCAAGTTCTAGTAAATGGGACGAGTCTCTTTTTCAAAAAGTATACAACTACTATGATGATGTAAGTGTTTCTCGAAAAGTATATATATCGAACATATCAGCATTGTCTTTGACCAGTTAGTTTGTAGTGATAATGGTTGTTTTATTTCTATTATTATCGTTAGTATGTAATTAGGATATATAACTATACTATTTGTTTAATTAGCTATATTTATATTAAAGGTTTTAAATGACTGAAACATCACACTTTCCAAAGCGTCTTGTGAAAGTTGGCGCTAAAGAGTTGAGTAGCTTGCTTAGTTTTGAATTCGATAAGCATAATTTTCCAATAGCAAGCAAAGCACTAGGAAGATTCAAACATGAATCATTTCAATATGACTTTTATTGGGCACCCAAAGAGGGTGCAACTCGAATATTCGTATTGTTATCCGGCGATGCTCGTCGTGAGAAAAATGATCCTCCGGTTTTTCAGCGTTGGTCATGGGCTGAACACTTTCCTGGTCACTGTCTCTATATTTCTGATCCGACCATACGTCAAGATGATAACTTAGGTCTTGCATGGTATTCGGGAAACGAATCTTATGATCCATTTCCTACGTTACTCAACCTAATTAAAGACATAGCTAAATTGGCAGAAGTCGATTTAACTAGGGTCACAACGTATGGTTCGAGTGGCGGTGGCTTTGCCGCGATGCGACTTGGAATTATGGAGCCCAAGCTTTCTGTCGTTACTATTAATCCTCAGGTTGACATTACAAAGTATTGGAAAAGGCATGTAAATAATTATTTGAAAGTTTGCTGGAATGATATGCCCATTGATGAGGTTAGAAAAAACCATCCGCTAAGAATGAGTAATATTGAACTGGCCAAATATAATGATGTTTCGTTGCTAAATAGTAGGATGCTATATATACAAAACACGCTAGACGAGCACCATTTTGATACACACCTAGATATGTTTTGTAAACATGTTGACATAGATAAAAAAGAATATCAGAGTGATGGGTTAAATATTATTCTCTTCGACCATGAAGGAGGGCATGGGAAAGCAGAAACTCCCGAGTGTTTTACAAAGGCAATGAATATTATCGAGAACTGGAATTAAAAAAATGAATAAAATTAAAATTGCCGTGGCTGGCACTGGTTATGTTGGTTTATCGAATGCAATGCTATTGGCTCAGCATCATCAAGTAATGGCGTTGGATATTGATGCCCGTAAAGTCGATTTGTTAAACGACAAAATGTCACCGATTGAAGATAAAGAAATTAGTGACTTTTTAGCGCACAAAGCATTAGATTTTCGCGCCACGCTGGATAAACAAGAAGCGTATCAAGATGCCCAGTTTGTCATTATTTCCACGCCGACCGATTATGATCCGAAAACCAACTACTTTAACACCAGCTCGGTTGAGGCGGTGATTCAAGATGTGTTGGCGATTAACCCTGATGCCGTGATGGTTATTAAATCAACGGTGCCAGTGGGTTACACTGCGGCGGTGCGTGAAAAGTTTGCCTCTGAGAATATCATCTTCTCGCCAGAGTTTTTACGCGAGGGTAAAGCGCTGTACGATAACCTCCATCCATCGCGCATTATTGTCGGTGAACGCAGCGAGCGTGCGGAGCGATTCGCTAGCTTGTTAAAAGAGGGCGCGATTAAACAAGACGTGGAAGTGCTATTTACAGACAGCACGGAAGCGGAAGCGATTAAGTTGTTTTCGAACACCTATCTCGCCATGCGTGTGGCGTATTTCAATGAGTTAGATACGTACGCAGCAACCCATGGTCTGGATGCGAAGCAAATTATTCAAGGTGTGGGCTTAGACCCGCGCATTGGTAACCATTACAACAACCCAAGTTTTGGTTATGGTGGTTATTGCTTGCCGAAAGATACCAAGCAGCTGTTGGCGAACTACCAAGATGTGCCAAACAACCTGATTCAAGCGATTGTTGAAGCTAACCGAACGCGCAAAGACTTCGTGGCCGACTCTATTGTCGCTCGCGAACCAAAGGTCGTCGGTGTCTACCGTCTAGTGATGAAATCCGGTTCGGACAATTTCCGCGCATCGGCGATTCAAGGCATTATGAAACGTGTGAAGGCGAAAGGGATCGAAGTGGTGGTATATGAACCAGAGCTAAAAGAAGAGCACTTCTTTAATAGCCGAGTGGTTAACGACCTTAATGAGTTTAAGCAGCTTGCCAACGTGATTGTTTCTAACCGCTTTGATGCGGTATTAGAAGACGTTGCAGATAAAGTCTATACCCGTGATTTATTTGGTAATGATTAATTAGCCTCTATTCGTGTTAATCGACTATCAAGTTTTTGTTTAGAGCAGTCATCGAAACTCTATCCTCGATAGTTGATAGGGCCGCTATGCTGTTCTTTCACCTCCTTACTTGTACAGGAAATGCCCACTTTGTGAGTGTAGTTAACTCACTCGGCTTTCCTTTCGAGTAAGGAGGTTTTATCGAGAGGATACGTGATGTTTCGTGATTTTAAATTAACGTTTCCCCCTGCGTGCCTTGAATATGTGAAAAAGGCCTATGCCAGCCATAAGGTGATCCTTGAGTATGGGTCGGGTGGGTCAACGTTATTTGGTGTCGAGCAGGGAAACACGGTTGTCACCACTGAAACCGATGCTAAGTGGTTGGTTGAGTTGATGGGGGCATATCAAGAGCAAAAATTACCGGGCAGCCTGATTCCAATTTATGCCGATATAGGGCCCACTAAAGCGTGGGGACGTCCTGTCGATGATAGCGAGTTCAGACGCTGGCCTGATTATCCACAACGTGCGTGGGATTATCTTCAAGAGCATAAGCTTCATCCCGATTTGGTTTTGATTGATGGGCGGTTTCGAGTAGCAAGCTTTTTAGCCGCGTGTATTAATGTACGTAAACCGGCACTGGTTTTATTCGATGATTACGTCGAACGCGATTATTATCACGTTGTGGAAGAGTTATATCAACCTGTTGAGATTATTGACGAACGCATGGCTGTGTTCGAAATAAAACCCAAGCGTATTAATCAACGATTTATCATTAAAAATATCGATTATTTTATCGACCCTCGATAAATTCTTATCGTATCGTATCGTATCTATGTTTTATCTGTTCTATGGCGGGCCGAAGAATTATACCCAAATTGGCCTGCCTTTTATTTTGTCAGTTCTAGGAGAGTCCTTTCATGATTAAAAAATGTCTTTTCCCTGCCGCTGGTTACGGCACGCGCTTTTTACCAGCAACAAAATCCATGCCCAAGGAAATGATGCCAGTCGTTAATAAACCTTTGATTGAATATGGCGTCGATGAAGCTATTCAAGCCGGTATGAGCGACATGTGTGTGGTGACAGGGCGAGGCAAACAGGCGTTGATGGATCACTTTGATAAAAACTATGAATTAGAACATCAAATTCAAGGCACCAGCAAAGAGGCTTTGTTGGATGATATTCGCGGTTTGATTGATTCAGCAACTTTTACTTTTATTCGTCAGCGCGAAATGAAAGGCCTTGGCCATGCCATTTTAACCGGTCGCCCGTTAGTGGGGGACGAGCCGTTTGCGGTTGTGCTAGCGGATGATTTGTGTGTGAATGAGCAAAAAGGCGTGTTGGCACAAATGGTTGCTTTGTATAACCAGTTCCGTTGTACCATTGTCGCTGTGCAAGAAGTACCAGAAGATCAAGCCCATAAATATGGTGTGATTTCTGGCCAAGCCATTAAAGATGATTTGTTCCGTGTCGACGATATGGTTGAAAAGCCGGAGCCGGGAACGGCGCCAAGTAACTTGGCGATTATTGGCCGTTACATTTTAACGCCAGATATTTTTGAGTTGATTGAGCAAACTGAACCGGGCAAAGGGGGCGAAATTCAAATCACCGATGCGCTTTTAAAACAAGCCCAATCAGGTTGTGTGCTTGCTTACAAATTTAAAGGTGAGCGTTTTGACTGCGGCAGCGTGGAAGGTTACATTGATGCAACCAACTACTGCTTTGAGCAGGTGTATAAAAAAGATCATAATACCCCGATTTCGCAACAACCCACCGTCAAGGTCGCACAAGGCGAGCCGGAAGCAGAATCCGCGTAATCAACGAGCATGGGGCAGAGCCGCTACGTTGGCTAGCCCCATGCGCACCGTAGCGGACTGCGTTGTTGCAGAGTTCTATTAACGTGCAACGGATGTTGCCCCAACATAGTGTTAATTCTATGCAGTATCAAACCTTTCCCGGTGTTAAGGGAGGGTCTAAATCATTAGACAAATTAGCCGCGCTTCGATTACCGGATTTACACCAAAAACGATTTTTAGATGTTGGTTGTAATGAAGGTTTTTTTTGTGGTTACGCGCTGTTTGAAGGCGCCAAGAGTGTAACAGGGATAGACCAGTCACAAGAAGCGATTGGACGAGCTGCATTGCGGTTTCCCGAGGGTCAATTTCTGTGTCAATCATGGCAAACCCTGCCTGAAGGTCCTTTCGATGTCATCACCTTTTTGTCGGCATTGCATTATGCGGACGATCAAGAGGCATTGATCCATCAAATTATGCAACAGCTTGATCCTCAAGGTGTGCTCGTGCTCGAAATTAGCATTGCACCTGGGAGCCAAGATGCATTTGTGCCGGTAAAACGTGCAATTGATGAGCGCTTATTTCCTACCCGGATTAAGCTTGGCAGTATGCTCAAAGACTATGCGTGGAAAGTGGTCGGCCATAGTGTTAAACAAGCTGGCGATCCATTGCAGCGTTACGTGGTGCATGTGCGAAAATGTCGTCCTTATGCCTACTTGCTGATGGATAAACCCGGTACGGGTAAAAGCACTATCGCACGGCGTTTATTTGAGCAAACCGGTATGGTGGTTCTGTCGGGTGATCAATGCTATTACCGAATTAAAGAGCAAAAAATCGCGTGCAGCCCAGCGATACAAGCGATTGTTGATGAGCTCTATACCTCGGCAACGATTGATAAAGTCACGAAGAAAATATTTGAGCAAGGCCTGCACCATGAGCTTGTCGCGATGTGGAAAGAGCAAGCCGGTTTTACTGACTTTGCATTGGATTCCTTTGTCCCAGAGTCATCTCGTGCCGACATTGCTCAGGCGTTTTTTGACAGTGGTTATTTCCCGGTAGAGCTGCAATGGCCACAGGCACACGCATTAGGCGTGCCATCACGTACGCCTGAGCGTGCTGCAGCATATGCAAAGCACTTAGCAAAAACCTCACTGAGTGAGCAAGCTAAATGTGTGCGTGTAACTCGTCAGCTCTCAGAACAGTGGCGTGATCGCTTGTGTTTCCACTTAGACTCGCCGGTGAACAATCAGCTGATTGTTGAGGACAATAAATTACGTTTTTCTGGATGGGCGGGTTGGCTTGATGACACGGCGAGTGAATTGCAGCTAGTGGTGAGTCAGGGCACCAAGCGCGAAGCATTTAACTTTTCTCGTGAGCGAAAGGATGTACTGGCGACTTTGTTCCCGGATCAAAACTATCCGTCGCCTTACTGGAAGCAATCACCGTGTGGTTTTAGTGTGAGATACCAGTTAGACGACAAGACTGATGAACCCGTGCTGTTGTCATTGCAGGCAGATAGTCACTGTGTGCCTATTGCCACGGTTCAATTGACGGTGTCACGCGGAGAGCAAGCGTCGTCTGATAGTTATCAACAACGTGCTAAGCGTTGGCTCAAACGTCGTCTTACCCATGGTTAATGTGTGGTGATAAATTTGTCTTTGTTAGAACGCGTCAAGCATCGCTTGGCGCTTTTTTTTGGTTTGTGGTCTGGTGGTAAGCCTACGGCGCCTGTAATGGGGCTGGATACGGTAATCCTCGGTTCGCCTTATTTTGATGTGGCATGGTACAGAGAAACGTATCAGCTGGGGCCTGATGTGACCGAGCACGCGTGTGCTCAGCATTATCTTGCCCATGCAGCAGAAGGTGTTGATCCGAGTCCTGTGTTTTCATCGCTATTTTATTTAAAGGCTTATCCGGATGTCGCCCGAGCGGGTATGAATCCGTTATTGCATTATATCCATCATGGCTGCCATGAAGGACGATTGATTAATCAACAGCAATGGGATGAAACCTATCGATTAAAACAAGTGAGAGATGCGCTTTGGGGTGGGTTTTCGCGTGCTGCACTGGCTCAGTTGACGGTGTGGACGACCCCATCAAAGACGTCTAAAACCCTATCGTTTTATAGCCATTATGAACTCGCAAGGTGGGCTTTCTTTCATCATCAATGGCATGCCTATCGTACCTATTCGGCTTCTTTATTACCGCTTGCTGAGCAATACCATGAACGCAAAGCAGCCGTCCTTTTATATGGATTTTCTGAGTATTGCTGCAGTGGGGTGGTTGCGATGCATGAGGCATTAAAGCCGTTCTTAGCAGAGTGGGAAAATGATGCTGATTTTATGTTGGCGTGGGCAAACACACAAAGAGATGATCAGCAACGCCTATCCGTACTTAATGGCGTGTTTCAACGCCATCAATTTGCACCGATTAAACGGGTTAATGAAAGCGATGCGCTGACAATTCATAACTTGACGACCTCGCCGGTTCCGTCGGCTGAAGGCCCCTTAGTGACGGTTATTCTCCCTGTTTATAATGCTGAAAAAAGCATTGATGTTGCGTTGTCTTCTTTGGTTGCGCAGCGTTGGAAGTCGCTACAAATATTGGTTGTCGATGACGCATCGGATGACAATACCGTCGCGAAAGTACAGGCTTGGAAAGCACGGGATGCACGCGTTGAATTATTATGTCAGCCCTCGAATCAAGGCGCTTATGCGGCGCGAAATGCGGGAGCGCGTGCAGCAAGAGGTGATTTTATTACCACCCATGATGCGGATGACTGGTCTCACCCTGAGAAAATCGCGCAACAAGTCGCGCATTTGATGGCATATCCAGATGTGATGGGCGTCTGCACTCATTGGGTGCGGGTTGATGCACAGCTAAGAGTGACCCAAAATTGGCGTCCTAGTGAAAAGCTCATTCACTATAGCCACTCTTCGTTTTTATTCCGTCAGCAGGTATTGACCGATGTGGGTACGTGGGATCCGGTCCGATGTGCTGCAGATACGGATTTAATCAAGCGCGTGACCTCAGCGTATGGGACTCATGCGGTGGCCAAGATCTTACCGGACGTACCACTGGCGTTTGCGCTTGATCAAGCCTCATCATTGACGCGTCAATCAATCTCGCATGTGCGCAGCGTTTATTTTGGCTTAAGAGCCGTATATCACCAAATTAGGCAGCTGGTGCGCGAGACTTACCCCCAAGCTCTCTTGAATTCAGATTCGTTGATCCCACGAACAATGTTAAGAAGTCGAGACGACCATGCGTTTGATGTGTTGATGGTTGCAGACTTTTCTAGCATGACGATGGATCAGCAAGGATGGATTAACAAGTTAGAACAATTACTTGCAGCGAACAAACGAATAGCGCTTTTTCACTGGCCAAGCATGGATCGATGCACTCAGCCATTTCATGCTTCTCTCATTAAAGTATTAGATTATGACCAATGCCGTTTTGTGGTGGGAAATGAACAAGTTGCTGTTCATTCTGTATGGATTAGTGGTGAGGTTGCACTTGATAATCCGATAGATCAACGGCCAATATTGACTGAGGTCAATGAGATATTTATCGATAATAAAAAAATCAATAATCAACGGGTTAGTGATTTGTTTTCTGGTGGATTAAATTAAAAGCTTCTAAAAAAACAAGTATTTATATTTTTTGCTTTTTGTAATAAAAATATCAATACACAAGTGTTTGAGCTTCTGGGTAACTTGGCCTTTTGATTGAAAAATAAGGAAAATAACCTATAACCGACACTTTCTTTTTTTATAAATAAAATTATTAACAATAATGGCTGCCTTTGTTTCTGTGTACTAATACTTTTATATGTACACTGAAAGAGGCAGCAGTTATGAAAGAATTCTTTCGGTTATTGCAAGTGTGTGGCTTTAGTGTTGTTTTACTCGCCTGCGGTGGATCGAGCGACTCCTCTTCAGAGGACAGTACCTCTGAATCTGGCCCCTCAACGCCTGTGTCTTCTCCGATTGTTGGAATGGCAATCGATGGATATATTGAAGGCGCGACCGTTTTTGTCGATTACAACTTTAATCATACTCTCGACGATAACGAACCCAGTGTTTTGACGGCAGAGCAGGGACGCTTTTCGGTTGATCAATCTGCGTTAGAAGCATGTTGGCAGTTTGTGCCGATAGTCGTGGATGTGCCTGTCGGTGCCTTCGACTCTGACTATGGCGTAGTCACTCGCGCCTATCAGCTTGTGGCAATGCCTCAGGTTATTCGCGAGCAACGCCTTGGTGAGCAGGGCGCGAGTCAGTTAATTATCTCTCCTTTCACCACACAAATATGGCAGCAAGCCATTGCGGCGTGGCAACGCTCACAAGCCTCTGAACTCAGTTGCAATTTGATGCGCACGGATACGGCGGCGCGCGAGCAATTAGTGACGCTGATCGAGGATGCTGAATCTGATATTCGTGATACCTATAGCCTATCGACCGAACAGCTCTACAACGATTTTATCGAAAGTGGGGATAGTCGCACGCACAGTATTGCTCAGCAATTTGCAATCGGCCTTCAGCAAGCGTATGCCGAAAAGACGCTACTTTTGCAGCAATATCCCGATTTTTCAAAGGTTGAGCGCATGTATTTGCCTCGCAGTACGCAAGACGGCGGTCAAATCGGAGATAAATGGGTACGCTATGATGTCGGGGTTGCGGAAAAGAAAGTGATGTATCGTGTCGCAGAGGTGTCTGGCACATTTGACTCGGTCACTAAGCCCGTTTCTATCTATCAGCAGAGCGAGGAAACCGTTGGTGAGGTACAGCAGACTATCACGATCCGATGGAATGGTGGCTCGACGTGTACGGTATCGATTGAGTATGGGGAAAACTGGCAAGCCCGTGACTACCGCATAGAAGGTCGAGCGACGACGGATTTTGATGAGGGACAAATGCGTTGTCCGTTACCAACGAGTGATGCCAATACCTTAGTCTCGCTTGAGGTTGATGTGACGGCCAATGTGACATCAAGCCGTATTCACGAGAGCAAACATACATTTTTACCCGGCGAAAATGCGATGGTTGATGAGGTTTGGCAGCGATTGCAGGGTAGTGATGCCCCCATCGCGGTGGATTTATCGCGATTGGACTTTATTGAACCCGGTTTGTCTTTCCCAGATGGTTACGGCGCCGATACTTGGACGCGCTCGAGACGCGATATTGTCAATGATAGTGAGCCACAAGAGCTAAAACGCTTCGATAATGGTCTGTGGGTTGAAAGCCGTTTACGCGATGATGAGGTGACGATATTACGTTGTGGGCCTGAGTTTGATTTAGTGGCGGCATCTTCGCTCGCTGAATGTTATCAGCGTTTTGGTGCGCCTGTATTTAAGGAGACGTTTGATACGAGTCTATCCGACTTTGCGTTAAGTTTGTTTGATAACGCTTTGATTGAACGCTCTGAAGCAGGTGGCGCGAATAATTCAACTGGTATTCAAGTACATTATGAAGGATACGAGCGTGGTAGTCGTCGTGTGTTGGATAAACAAGACCTGCCGCCTGCCTCTCGCTATACATTGAGTTTTAATGTCAATTTTTGTGAAGATTTTAAGTTTGTGCGCGGTGGGAAACTCCACGGTTTAGGACCATTGCGTGCTATTACCGGTGGACGTGACATTACCGATGATGGATGGAGTGTGCGCTTGAGCTTTGGGCCTACCGGTACCTTATCTACCTATATTTACCATCAAGACATTCCCGGAACCTATGGGGATTCTTGGCGAGTACCCAACTTTACGTTTGTCCCTGGCCAATTTTATCATTTGCAGTTAGTGGTGCAGATAAACCAACCCGCCTCGGCCTCCAATGGTAAGGTCGAAGTTTGGATTGATGACAAGCAGCGTATGGTGGTTGATAATTTACGACTACGCGCTAGCGATGGCACAGACAGCTACATTCAACACTTGTTATTTAGCACTTTTCATGGCGGCAGCGATGAAACTTGGGCGCCGAAAGATGATGCGGGTAACTTCACCACAGAGTGTGCCTATTTTGATGATTTTATGATTACACATTGATCGCGCGATAGCGCAGAGGTGTCATATCTTAGAGCGACGAACCATGCCGAGTGGCATGGTTCTTTTTTTGGCTGTGTAAAATGGTGAGATGAGGCATAAGTGCCCCCGATATGCTTGTGTTTGGAGGGGTGTGCTAAAGTAGAGCACAGCCATGCCGACCGACAGTTTTTTAAGGATATTATGTGGTTGCTGAACAATTAAAAGTAATATTTGATGCTGAATGGTATTTACACCAGTACCCGGACATCGCTGACGCTGGGGTCGATCCTTGGTGGCACTTTTCTCACTATGGCTGTCAAGAGAACCGTATGCCTTGTGCGTTACCCGCGTTTGAATGGGAAGCGGTACTTTGGCATCAACCTTTACGGCGTGAGGAGGCATTAGCGAAACTCACAGCTTTATTTACGAAGCAGGGAGCCGCGCAAGAGGGAGTCCATCGGAGTCTTGCGGGATTTGTGTTAGCGCGCTTTTATGCTAGTGAAGGCGAGTACGCGTTAGTTGCTGATTATTTGCGCCCCGTGCTGGGTGATGTGATCGCGCGCGCCTTGGTGCCTGAGCAAGCGCCTTGGTTACTGTGTTTTTCGGCTCTGTATCATCAAAAGCAGAACACGGCGCTGGCGATGCTGCTATCAGATATGGCATGGCCGGACGGATTGGAGCGTCAACTCGCGCTCGGAATGGCTCAGGGCAGCCGTCAGAGTTGGGAAGCATTACAACGATGTTGGGTAAATGCAGGATTGTCGAGCGCGCCTGCACCTAGCGGCTTATCGGCATCCTCGTTGTCTGACGTACCGCGTCCGGCGATGATAACGCAACCTTCGCGGGTAACACTCGGTTGGCGGCGATTTTTGCCTTGGCGTTATCGAGTATCTGTCGTGATTCCTTGTTATAACGCGGCGCAGACTATTGGTCGCGCGTTAGCAAGCTTATGTGCACAGACATGGCCTTTTCTAGAGCTAGTAGTCGTTGATGATGCGTCACATGACAATAGCGTCGATGTGGTGAAGCAGTGGCAGGCCCGCGATTCAAGAATTCGCTTGGTGCAACAGTCTGAAAATCAGGGTGCGTATGCAGCGCGTAATCGTGGCATGCAGTGCGCGAAAGGCGATTGGCTCACGGTACATGATGCCGATGATTGGTCCCATCCTCAAAAGATTGAGCGCCAAATGCTAGCGTTGTTATCGAATCGTCACGCTGTTGCATCGGTATCGCATTGGATTCGTTGTGACGAGAAGTTGCAGTTTCAACGCTGGCGGATGGAGCAAGGCTGGGTTTACCGCAACGTCTCGTCGTTGTTAATAAAACGTGAGGTGCTTAATACGCTTGGTTTTTGGGACAATGTTGCAGTTAATGCGGATACTGAGTACTACTATCGCTTGCAGCATATCTATGGCTCTGATGCCATTGTGGAAGTGATGCCAGATGTGCCGCTTTCTCTGGGAATGGTGCTGTCCGAGAGCTTAACACAACAAAGCGCAACTCACTTGCGTACTCAGTTCTATGGGGTGCGAAAAGAGTATCATCAAAGTGCCTTAGCGTGGCATCACACTATGCAATCCCAGTTACCGCTTCCCGCTAAAATGACGACGCGTCCCTTTGCGGTGCCGCCGCGTTTATGTAAAGGGTCATCGGCATTACAGCAGGATAACTTTGTGCGTTATATACGTGAACATCAGTGGGTGGATGAAGGGTGGTATCGACAGCGCTATCCTGATGTCGCGGCGGCGAATATCGATGCGGTGGAGCATTATCTTACGCATGGTTGGCAAGAAGGTCGCGATCCTTGTGCGCACTTTTCAAGCTCAGCCTATCTTTATTTACATCCGGAGACGAAGGCAGTCAATCCGCTTTGGCACCGATTAAATCACGATCCGAATACACCGCCGAGTCCCTTGTCTATTCAAGGAATGCTGGATCTAACATCATCAAGACGTGCTCGTAAAGCCGAATCTCCTGCTGTGGTGTATGTGGGGCATCAGGTGTCGGACTATCAATTTGGCGCTGAGCGTAGTTTTGTCCAGATTCTGCAACAAGTGGCGACGCACAAAGATTGGCAACGCCAAGGTTATCGGATTGAAGTGGTATTACCCTCGGCGACTCATGATTATGTTGAGCAAATTCTCCCGTACTGCCACCGCGTAACCTTTATTCCTACCCCTTGGTGGCACCAAGAGCACGCTGTGCTTGATGCATCGGTCGATGTTTGGGGAAGTTGGCTTGAATGTGTGAATGCCAAGGCCGTATATGTCAATACGCTAGTGGTGGATGTACCATTATTGGCAGCCAAACGCCGACGTATACATACGGCAGTCCACGTCCGAGAATTACCCGAGCATGATCCGAGTTTATGTGCTGCATTGGGAACGTCACCAGACGCTTGGCTCTACCATTTTGATCCTTTGGTCGATACGTGGATTGCAAATTCGACGTCGGTGGCACAGTGGTTAATGGATGCGCGTAAGCCGATTGTATGGCAAAACACATGGCGTACTCCCGCATGTAATATGGTGGCTATTCCCAACGGTTCGCGCTTACGCGTCGGGATGCTGAGCAGCAATATTGCTAAAAAAGGTATTTGGGATATGTTGCACATAGCCGAACAGGCGCTATTGCAGCAACTTCCTATCGATTTTTATCTTTATGGTCCTCACACAGAGGATATTGCGGCCATGCGAGCAGGTCACGTACCCAGTAATCTGCACTTTGCCGGTTACGTTGATAATCCAGATGATGCATTAGTAACCTTAGATGTTGTATTAAGCCTGTCTCATTTTTACGAGTCGTTTGGGAGAACCGTGTTAGAGGCGCTAAGTGTGGGTCGTGTGGTGATTGCGTATGCACAGGGTGGCATGGTGGACTGGGCTGCAGGTTCGCCGGTTATTTGGGCTGAGTATTTAGATCATCGTTCCGTCACTGAGCACTTAGCGGCGCTTTGCGCGGATAGACAAGCGCTACAACAGCGGGCTCAAGATAGTCAACAGTGGGTCAATCAGGCATTCCCCGTCAATGAGGGAGCCAAAAACTGGTTATCGATTTGCGCACAATTGGACCAGCAGGATGATAGGGTCGTGCCAATAGATAGTGAAAGGTGCTAGCCCTAAATGATCCATCATAGATGTTTAGCTTAGAGATATATGAGTAGTTGAGAGAGTTATGAAGTCCAGTCAACAGTTGCACTTGGTGCGACATAAGATCGATGTATCAAGCGTCCTAGCGTGGCATTTGGACGGGCCAAGGCCTGGTTTGGTGAATGATACTGCTAGCGATGCCATGCTTAAATTTCACGGTTGGATGTTGTACGAGCCGATTTACCGAGCCACAGTATGGGTCGATGATGGCGAACAACGACATAGCTTTGAACTAACAGTTGAACGCCCGAATGTGGTAGAACAAAAACTTGGCGAGAGCGCCGATAATCATCCGCTTCGGCGCTGTGGTTTTCAATTTGAGGTACCGGTATTCAATAAGCCGTTTAGGTTTGGTTTTCGCGTCAATGGGCAATCAATTACCGTGTTGGAGGGTCAGTGGTTAACTCACCAACAAATTGCGGCCATGGAGCAGCCTAAAAAAGCGTCGATATGGCAACGTTTTAAAAAATAATTCCGTTACGTTTCTATTTGCGCTTCAAAGTGATTTTCTTCTAGACGTAAAGTGAAATCCTCTCGATGACGCGTAAGGTGTCGGCTGTAGTGAGGATCATTTTGAATCACGGTCTGCCAGCGCTGTTTCATGAGTGTGATCTCTTGTTGCTCTCGGGCTTTCTTCGCTGGCGTATCTTCTTTCCCGCGGCTTTTAGACTCGTAATGGTACAAGGTCGCGCGTGGAGTCCATAAGTTGGCGTAGCCTGCTTGTTGCACTTTGAGGCAAAAGTCAACGTCGTTAAACGCGACGGTGAGCTTTTCATCCAAACCGCCGACAGCATCATAAATAGATCGCTTTACCAACAGACAAGCCGCGGTAACTGCTGAATAGTTTTGACTGCACGCTAAACGTCTTTGGTAGCCATGACTGTACACGGAGTAGTGTTTGTGCGCGTGGCCGGCCAGCCCCCATATTCCTAAAACCACCCCTGCATGTTGGACGGTATCATCAAAAAATAATAATTTAGCGCCGACACAGCCAATTTCGGGACGGCTGGCTTGGCGGACCATTTCGGTAAGCCAGCTAGAGTGAATCACTTCCGTATCGTTATTGAGTAAGCATACGAGATCGCTGTTACTGTGTGAGACGGCATAGTTATTAATCGCTGAATAGTTAAATGGCTGGTCATAGTCCAAGACCTCAATGTTATGTTTCTGACCGATTTGTTTAAACCATGCCAAGGTGTCAGGACAGTCACTTTGATTATTCACAATGATAATCTGGTAATGTGGATAACTGGTCAGACGCAAGATACTCTCAACACATTGACGTGTAATCGCCAAACTATTGCGAGTGGGTATAACGATCGAGACACGCGGATGGGGCGTTGGTAAACGATAATGGGAGTGATATACCTGATGCACCTCATCAAATGCAACACGCGCAATGCTGTGTGTATTGTGCTGAGTGAGTTGTATGAGTGTTTGCCTAACCTGTTGACGCTCGTCACATGAAATATCCTCTTGATAGCCGCTCCGCTGGTGGAGAAGTATGTGCGGAATATGGATACAAGATTCCTCATTAGAGGGTGCGTTTAGCCCGGCGTTAAGACAACGCACGTGTTGGTGCATGTTGATGTAAGCCGATGTGGTTGTGCTGCCGCAAAAAAATACGGCGCGTCCCATATAATTGTGGCTTTTGAGTAGGTCAGGGTTCCATTGCGGCTTGAACGCGGGTGCGCAGTATTGTTGTTCGTCAGTCACTTGATCATGATCGCTGTAAATCAAGCGGGCATTAGGATTTTGCTTGATGTATTGCGTAAAAAGCGCTAGTGCATGTTTGGACCATTGATCGCCGGGCTGAACAAACCCATGCCACGCCTTGGATGAGTAGGGCGCGCAAATGCTAGGAATGGCCTGAAGGCGTTCATCATTGAGTACATACAGATGATCGGTTAGCCACGCAGGGCGTGTTTGAGTGAGCAAGTTAAGCTGCCATTGCTGATGCGTTTGTTCTAGAAGGCTTTGAATAGTGCGTTTGATCGCTTCTTTTTCGTGATTCGAGAGGTTATCCGCAATGTCCATCCATACGACGACCGGAATATCTTTTCCACCTTGTAATGCAGGGACACTTGGCTGAAAGTGCTGTTGCCAGAACGTATAAGGCGCCTGAAAAAGTGTTTTGCCAATGAACATTGGGTGATAGGTTTGAATTAACCTTTCTCGTGCAAATGACCAGCCTGCGCGTTTTTGTCTTGCTCGTGTAATGCGATAAATATGTTGCCAGTCACCATCTTGCTGCTGCTCGCGTCGTGATATAGCTCTTAACATATGCATCATTGCTCGAGGTTGCGAGACGCGCTTGATCGTAATGGTTACCTTGATGTGGCTTTGGAGTGTTGGCCATACCAAATTAAGCGCTTCAAGAGGAGTTGGACTATGAAAAACCAAGCTTTGTTTCCCTGCCGTTTCATTGACTAATGGGATTGGAGCCTGATCGCCCCCAAGTTCTGCAAAGACGGTGTCGTTACGGTCTAGATGAGTGTCGGTGTTGTAGGTGATTGTTAACTGATACCAACCTACTTTGGGGTGAGCGTACTTTAAGTTAATTGTTTTTTGTGTGCGCTGACAAATATCCCAATGACGATTTTTTATTTTGGCGCTCAATGAACCTTCATAAAGACTGGAGTCTTTGATGGACACAAACTTCTTTGGCCGATAAGCGTTTAAATATTGAGCATGAGATAGCGGGGCCTCATTATTTAAGCAAATGGATGTAGAAGTCATGGGCACAGTATTCAAACAAAGGATATTAAGCGGTAATATACATCTTTTTGATAGTCAGTAAAAATAATCATAGCAGCGCTCGATGGATACTCGATGAATAATATGGATAGAGAGCCGCAACTGACGTCTTGGGTAGACACGTCTGATGATGACGAGAAAGATCTACTGATAAAGGGACCTTTGATGCGGTCAAGTTACTATTGGCTAGCGCTTAGTATTGCTGATCCGTGGCTACATCAAGGCGTTGTTATTGAATTTATTAACGGTGATGGGGACAGGCAATACCTTCCTCTTGGTGCGAGTTTACATGGTATCGTCAAACAGTGGGTCGCGTTGCCTTGCGGTGCTCGTGCTATACGTATCCGCGATTGTGATTTAAACAGTCGCGCGAAGGTAGTATTGAGTGAAAAGCGAGTAAAACGGGCACGAACGATTTGGTCTTTAGGGTATCAAGCATGCTCCCTGTTGCTATCGTTGCGCCGTCACGATGTTCCTGATCAAAAAGTCTGGATTCAACAAGTGCTTAATCGGTGGCGTCGCACCGGTTTAGGTGAGACGTATCAGCAATTACAGTTATGCAAAGCTCGATCGCCAACTGTACCATTAGAGAGTTGGTGGCCAGAGCATTATGCGCAAACAGTCAGTCAAACTGCTGCGCTGAAAACAAAGCTGAGCAATAAGATTAGAAATCAGATTGTGGTATGGATTTTTGCGTCAGGCGATATGACGCAAGATGGCTTTGTGGCGACGTTAGAATCTTGTAAGAGTCAAGACGCTGAGATATGGATTGATTCGCGAATTCCTTTTGCAACGCCTGGACACATTAGCGCGCGAGTTGCGACCATTGATATGCTGTGCGATGAGCCGCGTTGGACATGGTGTTTAATTGTACCTGTCGGAGCAAAGTTATTGCCTTATGCGGTTGCTTGTTTCTATCAAGCCAGTGTTAATCAGAGCCGCCTTAAAGTGATTTATTCGGATCATATCCATGGTGGGGTAACATCATCCGTTGAATCTACTCCAAATGGCATCAACCTAAAGCCAGACTGGTGTCTTGAACGGCAGCGTGCGGCGCATTATTGCGGTGATGTGTTATTTGTTGATCGCTTGGTACTAGCAAAGTATAGAGCATTGTGGTCAGAGAAAAAGCTGATGAATCGAGCGTATATTCCTTACACGCTATTGTTAGCGATGTCGGAAAATCATTTAGTTGATGCGTTTCATCATGTTCGCTTACCTTTGTGGCTACAAACTTATACGCATCAACTCTCTGAACTTAATACTGTACTAACTACGCACTTATATCGCTGTGGAATCAGTGCTGAACGTATCGCATCGGATGACTATGTTGCGAAACTTAATTATGCCAGCGCGTGGCAACCCTTGATATCGATAATTATCCCATTTCGAGATAATGCAGCCATTACGCAGCAATGTATTGACAGTATACTGGGCTTGACCGAATACGCCGAGTACGAAATATTACTGGTCGATAATCAAAGCGTAGAGCCCGAGACACTAACTTGGCTGCAGGATATTGATAAAAACCCAAAAGTAAGCGTATTGCATTATAATAAGGCGTTTAACTTTTCAGCGATTAATAATTTTGCTGTTGAGCATGCGCGTGGAGAAGTTGTTGTTTTACTCAATAATGATACACAAGTTATTGAGAAAAATTGGATTGAGGCTATGGTGGGGTGCTTGGCTTTGCCTGCTGTCGGTATTGTTGGTGCGCAGCTTCTGTTTTCAAATGGGCTGATCCAGCATGCTGGATGTGTGGTTGGTCCGCAACAGGTAGCGACACACCGCTTGGCATTTCATCCTTTGGAGGCGGTAGAAAAGTGCCAAGAGGGCGCCTTAGTTCAAGAAGTGAGTGCGGTTACGGCAGCGTGTTTAGCTATGCGCAAGTCGCTTTATCAGTCATTGGGTGGATTGAATGAGCAATTGACGGTGGCGTTTAATGATGTGGATTTGTGCTTGCGTGTGCGTGAAAGTGGCTTACGCGTTGTATATACGCCATTTGCCCAATTGTATCATCACGAGTCTTTGAGTCGTGGTAAAGACAACACGCCAGAGAAGAGGCGACGTGCTGCCCAAGAAGTTGAGTTTATGCATCAGCGATGGTCGATTAAAGGCTATCAGGATCCCTTCTATCATCCTATGTTAGATGCGAGGTTAGCGAATTTCACTCTCAATCCGTTCCCTCAAGAAGCCATCGATTGGAGTCAAGTATGATATCGGTGTCGACCAATACACTTTCCTATGAGTGGATTGTGGTTCAAGAGCGTGAAAATCCGTCGTTTGATTTTTTTGTAAAGCCTAAGCTTTTGGAAATGCATGCAGATTGGCAGTG
The DNA here is from genome assembly GCF_001722075.1 of Salinivibrio sp. SS2. Taxonomy (NCBI): domain Bacteria; kingdom Pseudomonadati; phylum Pseudomonadota; class Gammaproteobacteria; order Vibrionales; family Vibrionaceae; genus Salinivibrio; species Salinivibrio sp. SS2. Next base: position 77,270 of record NZ_MEBP01000096.1, read on the forward strand.
TGTTTTATTGGCTGAGAGCCCAAATCAATGTCTCTCTAGTTATAAGACTCATGATAGTAGTGTAGACGGAGAATTAAATCTTTTGTTTGTACGCTATATAAATAAGAGTTGGCGGACTTGGATTAAAAAAAATCGTCAAAAAATAGCGTCAATTGTGTTTTTTATTGATGACGACTTATTGGATTGGAAAGCGACGTCTGGATTAACGATTCGTTATCGTTGGAAACTCTGGAATTATTCTTTGAAGCATCAGCACTTTTTACGCGATGTTGGGGCGCAGTTATGGGTGGCCAATCGCTATTTAGCAGATAAATATGCGAGCTGGCAGCCAGTCCTTTGTCCGCCAAGCACGTGGCAGACTCAAACCATTACACAGACTGTTTTTTATCATGGCTCAGCAAGCCATAAACAGGAGTTCTTATGGTTAAAACCGTTATTTGAACGGCTGTTGTGTGACTTTCCTCATTTAAGTATTGAAATTATTGCTGACGGAGAAACCAATCTTTTATTTCGACATCTGCCACGAGTGCATGTGTTACACCCGATGTCATGGTCAAATTATCGAGCTTTATTAGCAAAGGGGGAGCGACATATAGGTTTGGCTCCCTTGTTAGATAGCCAATTTAATGCCGCGAGATCGTGCACAAAGTTTTTTGATATTACTCAGGCAGGAGCAGTAGGTGTTTATGCCGAGCATCCAGCTTATCAAGGACAGGTTATAGATCAGGTTAATGGCCTGTTAGTCCCGATGGAGCATGAGCGTTGGTATAACGCGATTGCAAGGTTGTTAAATGATCCAATTTATTACAAATCGCTACTTGCTAGGAGTGTGGTAGATAAGTGATGCATTATTCTCAGTTTTTAACCATTTCTCCTGCATTATCAGGTATATCGTATCTATCGACGCTCATAGGAAAGCCTATTCGTTATCTATCTCCTCTGGCGCGCAATGTTTCTCGAAACCTTTCTCCTCGTGCTGCGGTTATCGCGTGGGGGAATAAACCATCGTCAGTTAAAGCGAAGCGGTTTGCTGAGTGCAGACACTTGGACGTCGTTCGTTTAGAAGATGGTTTTTTACGATCGCTACTACTGGGGCATCAATCTCCGCCACTTTCTATCGTGATAGACGATGTGGGCATTTACTACGATGCCGCACAGCCCTCTCGCCTAGAGCAGCTGATAACAAAGCCATTATGTGAGGCGCAAAGGCAAAGAGCGAGAGAGCTATTAAAACAATGGCAGACGCTCCGAGTCTCCAAATATAATCATAGTGTTGAGAAAGTTATTCCTGCTGTTGATAAGCAGTTCGTATTGATTGTTGACCAGACGAAGGGAGATGCCTCTGTGCGTGATGGTCTCGCCGATGAGAGCTGCTTCCGTAAAATGTTGGATAGTGCGCTAACCTTATACCCGAATCATCAGGTTGTGATAAAAACCCATCCCGATGTGTTTGCAGGTAAAAAATCTGGCTATCTAACGGGGCAAGCGGTTGCTGATTTATGTAAGGCTCACGCAGATAGAATTGTGTTACTCGCCGATGATATCCATCCGCCTAAACTGTTGGAAAATGCAAGTGCGGTCTTTTGCGTCACATCGCAAATGGGCTTTGAGGCGCTATTGTGGGGAAAAACTGTACATACGTTTGGCATGCCTTTTTATGCAGGGTGGGGAGTTACCATTGATGATTTACCTTCTCCTAGTAGAAGGAAGCCAGTGACCATCGAACAACTCGTACATGCCGCACTCATTTCGTACCCCCGTTATTGGCACCCAGAGTGGCAGCGCTGCTGCCAGGTAGAAGATCTAATGGCTTGGTTAGCATTCCAGCGTCAGCAGTCACAACGTATTGTGGGTGATATAACGGCCATTGATATCTCTCGATGGAAGAAGCCCGAGCTGGTTGACTTTTTGAAGGGATCAAAACTGGACTTTGTTTGCCAGGAAAAGATGTGCATTCCATTAATCGATAAAGTATACAAGCCGTCACTTCATTCTCAACGGATTTTACGTTGGGGTAATACGAAACCGGCAGATCTTCGCGTGGAGGATGGATTCATTCGTTCGGTTGGTTTGGGCGCTGATTTGACTCGGCCTGTGTCTTGGGTGATTGACGATCTGGGTATTTACTATGACGCTACTCAACCATCACGTTTAGAGCGTCTTTTAATTGAAATGCAGTTCTCTGAGCATGATATTCAGCGCGCAAAGGCATTGATAAAAAAACTAATAGATCTAAAAGTCAGTAAGTACAATATTGGCGATAGCGATTGGCAACCTCCACAGGGTAAACGAGTGATATTGGTGCCGGGTCAGGTTGAATCTGACGCATCAATTCGCTTTGGATCACCGATATTAAAAAGTAATCTCTCTCTGCTCCAAGCGGTGCGAGAAACTCATCCACATGCCTTTATCGTCTACAAACCCCATCCAGATGTTCAGGCGGGACTGCGGCTGCAAGGGCAAGATGAGCAAACAGCCGAACAGTTCGCCGATGAAGTTATAGGTAACGTTGATATGGCTTATTTGCTTGACCATGTTGATGAGGTGCACACCTTAACGTCATTGACCGGATTTGAAGCTTTGCTACGTGGCGTGCCTGTGACCTGCTATGGTCAGCCGTTTTATTCGGGATGGGGATTAACAGAAGATATTTATCCACATGAGCGGAGAGGAATAACACGCACACTGCCTGAATTAGTGGCGGCTACGTTAATTTACTATCCTTTGTACGTAAGCCCCAAAACAGGCTACTACCTCACGCCAGAGCAGACGATTGATTGGATGCATGAACAGCGTCAGAGACCTTTGAAAAAAAGCCATCTATCGCAATGGCTCTTCAGACAATGGCTAAAGTTGCGCAGGCATTAGTTTTAGCATGCGATAGGAGCAACCCCGCACTTACATTGAGGTTCTAGCTTTTTTGTACTCTGTAATTAAAAGCTCGAATACGGAATACGGAATACGGAATACGGAATACGGAAAAGAGCGGAAAGCATATCCTAGGACCCTAGTTTCTCTCTCGGCTATCGGGACAGGCGGTTATCGGGACACGGTTATCGGGACAGGCACTTTTGGTTACGGTTATCGGGACAGGCACTTTTGGTTAGATATGTTGAGATGCTAAGTTAACATACAGAGAAGCGGTTCCCAGTTTTCGAAGGAGGTTGATAATGACCGAGCCTGACACACAAAAGACGATTCACGAGCGAGAGCAACGGCGCTTTTCAGTGTCTTCAAATCGTAGTGAGGCTAACCACCGTGTTCTCTATGTCGAGGTCGGAGGAGCTTTAGTTGATAATGAGGCGTGCTCACTTTGTCAGATTGTACCTAGTTGTAGCGATCAGCTTAAAAAAGAAGAAGATCCGGACCTATCGGGGACAGGCACTTTAAGCTAAAGAACTAACGAGACAGACGCCTTTATAATTGCTCTAGGAACACTCGGGCGAACACTCGGGGGACAGTCACTTATATGATTGCCCTAGCGGCGCAGGAGTGAAGCCGTTATGATGCCTGTCCTCAATGGCCAACCGGTAAATCGCCTCGTTATGTTTTCAATTGTCGACCAAAACCAACACTTTGTGGTGATCAACAAGCCCCACGGCGTTAGCGTGCAAAAAGAAGCCGATCACGTGGCACTGCTGCCGGCGGTCGCGGCGCATATTGGGGTTGAGAAAGTCTACCTTGTGCATCGGTTAGATAAGATGACATCGGGCTTGCTGCTGCTGGCAACCTCTTCTCATGCGGCGTCTGTCCTCTCAGGGTTGTTTGCTTCGCGCGAGATAGAAAAGTTCTATTTGGCATTAAGTGCGAAAAAGCCACGTAAGAAGCAGGGGCTGATCGTTGGGGATATGACAAAGGGACGGCGAGGTAGCTGGAAATTGTTAGCCAGCAAAGATAACCCGGCGAGAACGCGTTTTACCTCTATTGCTGGTGGTGAGGGACGGCGACTTTTTCTCTGTCGGCCCTACACAGGCAAAACCCATCAAATTCGCGTGGCAATGAAAAGCATTGGCTCTCCGCTCATCGGTGATGATTACTATGGCGGCGAGCCTGCCGATCGTGGCTATTTACACGCTTATGGACTGCAATTTACGTGTCGTTTTTCCGACGATCAGCCTGAAACACACTATAGCTATGTGCTGCCCCCGAGCCAAGGCGAGTTGTGGCCAGCCTTACCAGTAGAGTGGGAGCAGCCTTGGCACTTAATTAGCTAGCACACCCGGGGGCATCGATTGCGCTTTTGAGGATTTGTCGGCCGCGGGTGTCGCGAACCAAAATGGTATAGCTTATACCACTGTCTAAAATACTGCGGATATCGTTATCCTCGCAATATCGACGTTTTAAACCGGAAAAGAGCTGCCCCGGTGCTTTTTTGGCATTCTTCTCCAGAAGTGTCAGCTCGATGATGGCATCTTGCGCACGAGCGCGAACCAGTGAGTAGCCTTCAATATCCATCGGCAGTAACTGTGCAATCATGTCGGCACGTTGGATTGCGGCTTCTGCGGCTTTATCATGCTGGGTGCTACTACAAGCAGTCAGTATTAGCCCAAGGCCAGTCATCATCAATACTTTTATTAATCGCATTAGGCAGGATCCTGAGGAAGCACTTTTTTGAAAGGTTTAACGGTTACGTCTGCATAGACGCCAGCGGCTACATAAGGGTCTTTGTCAGCCCAAGCTTGGGCGGCTGATAATGACTCAAACCAAGCAATAACGGTTGACCCCGTAAACCCAGCTTCGCCCGGCTCGTCGCTATCAACGGCAGGGTTTGGTCCTGCAATCATCAAGCGGTTTTCTTTTTCCAGTTGGCGTAAGCGCTCAAGGTGTGCGTCACGCGCTTGCTTGCGTAGCGGTAGGCTGTTCTCTACGTCTTGCGAATAGATGAGATACCACATCGTCATTGTCCTTGATAGATGTTAATAACCACTAGGATACAGAGTCCAGATTTCTGAGTACAGTGTATTAGTGAGTGTATTGGGGGGACAGGCACTTAAGCATCTAAAGTGTCTGTCCCCCCAATACCCCAACAAGCTAGAATCAAGCCTGAATATCCCTTTACCTTCCTGTTACTGGAAGGCTTATTCTTCTGGGAAAACGGTCAGGAGATAATATGGGATGTTGTAATCAACCCCCGGAAGGTGGAGCTAAAGGGCTAAAGCCGCTCTTAAAAGCGGTGGGTGTGTTGTTTGTATTGATAATGGTACTGGCTTATTGGATTGGATGAGGCATTAGCGAGTTTATTTCGTGTTTACGCTATTGAGATGCACTCAACGACAAGCCTTACTCACTTGGGATCATGACGCCGGTCATGCGCTTTAGGCCAAGTGTTGGCAAGGCCGCTTGGATACTCGATAGTGAACCCACGACGTTTCCGTCTCCCAAATGAGAGCATGTACTTAACCAGGTTTCACGCGAGATGTTCAGTTGAGTGAGCAGATGTGGTCTCGGGAGTGAATTGGCGTTCTGACTCTGATCGCACGTCCATTCTACCAGAGCTAAATAATCCATAAGGCGAAAAGGGATACCTTCGGGCATCGACTTTCTCGGGTTCCCGGCGAAGGGGAATAAGCCGGCTGGCGTCGCTTTATTTTGCTTGAGTGATTCAACGCGCTTTTTAATCGATGTGTAATTGGCATGTTCAGGCCGTTTGCTAATGCCTGCGCGCACTGGATTCAAATCGACATAGGCCATGGCCGCAGCGAGTGCTTTTTCATCTAATAAGGCTTGGCTTTTAAAGCGTCCCTCCCAAAAATGCCCTGAACATTGATCCTCTCGGTTCGCTTGCGTCGAAATATATTGATTAAGCAGCTTCATAAACCAGCTGACAGACATCAAACGTTCGCGCCAGTTCTCAATGATGCGAAAACACGCTTTTCGCTCTGAGTGAGAGAGCGATTCACCCTGATAAAAACGTTGGATAAGCGCAGGCGCTTGATGAAAGGCTAGCCAGCGTTCAACAACCTCGATATTGGTTAAAGACTGAGCCGCTTTGGCGTTGATATGCAAAACAACGTGATAGTGATTGCTCATAATGGCATAAGCACAGATATCGATACAAAATGCTTTGGCGAGTGTAAGTAAACGCGTTTCTATCCATGTGCGACGATGCTCATAGCTTTTTTGTGACTGCGCATCATAGCCGCACAAAAACGAGCGGCGCACACACCGTGAGACACAATGGTAATAAGGTGTGGCGGCTAAATTTATTTGCGATGCGCGAGCTTTAGTCATCGTCGGTCCCTCTTAGCATCTTGGTATGACTAAAAGGTACTGTATAAATGAGGCTCTTCACCGGATGTGG
>NZ_MEBP01000097.1:0-19001 GCF_001722075.1 Salinivibrio sp. SS2
CACTTGCGATGGGTGCCTCGAACTTCCTATCGCTTCCTTCAGACCCTGCCGTTGGCCAGCAACGCCCTTGCGAGTCGGATTATCTTCCCCTCAGTCGGGGCGATTCAGGTTTCTTTCAACCTGACGGGTTTGCCAGCTTCGCTGGGCAAACAAAAAAGGAGCGCAATGCGCTCCTTTTCAGTGGTATGTTTTTAACTCAACGCATTACGCGATGATGTTAGCAACAACACCAGCACCTACGGTACGGCCACCTTCACGGATAGCGAAACGTAGACCTTCGTCCATCGCGATTGGCGCGATCAACTCAACAACCATCTTGATGTTGTCACCAGGCATTACCATCTCAACGCCTTCTGGCAGTTCGATAGTACCGGTCACGTCAGTTGTACGGAAGTAGAACTGTGGACGGTAGCCTTTGAAGAACGGAGTATGACGGCCGCCTTCGTCTTTAGACAGTACGTATACTTCTGACTCGAACTTGGTGTGCGGGGTGATTGAACCAGGCTTCGCCAGTACTTGACCACGCTCAACTTCGTCACGCTTAGTACCACGTAGAAGAACACCAACGTTCTCACCTGCACGGCCTTCGTCTAGAAGCTTACGGAACATTTCAACACCAGTACAAGTGGTCTTGGTGGTGTCTTTCATGCCCACGATTTCTACTTCGTCACCAACGGTGATGATGCCTTGCTCAACACGACCAGTTACTACGGTACCACGGCCTTGGATTGAGAATACGTCTTCGATTGGCAGGATGAACGGCTTGTCGATTGCACGCTCTGGCTCTGGGATGTAAGAATCCAGTGCTTCCGCTAGCTCAACAATCTTCTGTTCCCACTGCTCTTCACCGTTCAGAGCGCCTAGCGCTGAACCTTGGATAACTGGGCAGTCGTCACCTGGGAAGTCATACTCTGAAAGCAGCTCACGTACTTCCATTTCAACTAGCTCAAGTAGCTCTTCATCATCAACCATGTCACATTTGTTCATGAATACGATGATGTATGGGATGCCTACCTGACGGCCTAGCAGGATGTGCTCACGAGTCTGTGGCATTGGGCCATCAGTCGCTGCTACTACTAGGATACCACCGTCCATTTGCGCTGCACCGGTGATCATGTTTTTCACGTAGTCGGCGTGCCCTGGGCAGTCAACGTGCGCGTAGTGGCGAGTTGGCGTATCGTATTCTACGTGCGAAGTCGCGATGGTGATACCACGCTCACGCTCTTCTGGTGCGTTATCGATTGATGCGAAGTCACGCGCTGCACCACCGTGTACTTTTGCAAGTACAGTACAGATAGCGGCAGTCAGAGTAGTTTTACCGTGGTCAACGTGGCCGATAGTACCAACGTTAACGTGCGGTTTCGTACGTTCAAATTTTTCTTTAGACACGATCGTCTTCCTTCCTAGTTGTGAGCTAAAGGTATCAACACCTAACTAGCTCAGAAGTCAGTATTGGATGCCGACAACACGCCGGCATCGAGACTAATAAAAATTAGCTACGCTCTGCAATCAGGGCGTCGGCAATGTTCTTAGGCACTTCGCCATACTCGCTGAATTCCATTGAGTATGAAGCACGACCCTGAGTTGCACTACGCAGGTCAGTGGCGTAACCGAACATTTCAGACAGTGGTACCTGAGCACGTACGATCTTCAGACCCGCTGGGCCCTCGTCCATACCGCCAATCAGGCCACGGCGACGGTTCAAGTCACCAACAACGTCACCCATCCACTCTTCTGGCGTAGTTACTTCTACTTTCATCATTGGCTCAAGCATAACAGGTTGCGCTTGCAGTGCACCTTTCTTGAATGCCATTGATGCAGCGATCTTAAACGCCATTTCGTTGGAGTCAACATCGTGGTAAGAACCATCGTACAGGGTTGCTTTAACGTCAAGCACAGGGTAACCGGCAAGTACACCGTTTGCCATTTGCTCTTCAACGCCTTTCGCTACCGCGCCGATGTATTCACGTGGAACCACACCACCAACGATTTCGTCGACAAAGACAAAGCCTTCGTTTGGCTCAGATGGCTCAAGCTTCAGCCATACGTGACCAAACTGACCACGACCACCTGATTGCTTAACGAACTTGCCTTCAACTTCCGTGCTACCACGGATAGTTTCACGGTACGCTACCTGAGGCTTACCAACGTTACATTCAACGTTAAACTCACGACGCATACGGTCAACGATGATGTCTAGGTGAAGTTCACCCATACCAGAGATCAGGGTCTGGCCAGACTCTTCGTCAGACTCAACGCGGAAAGATGGATCTTCTGCTGCTAGTTTACCTAGTGCGATACCCATTTTCTCTTGGTCTGCTTTAGACTTAGGCTCAACCGCGATCTGAATAACTGGATCAGGGAATTCCATACGCTCTAGGATTACTTTTGAATCCATCGCACACAGAGTATCACCAGTGGTCACGTCTTTTAGACCGATTGCAGCTGCAATGTCACCGGCGCGAATTTCTTTGATTTCTTCACGCTTGTTCGAGTGCATCTGTACGATACGGCCTAGACGCTCACGCTTCTGCTTAACAGAGTTGTAAACAGTGTCGCCTGAGTTAACAACGCCCGAGTAAACACGCATAAAGGTCAGCGTACCTACGAATGGGTCAGTTGCAATTTTGAATGCCAACGCTGAGAACGGTTCTTTGTCGTCCGCGTGACGCTCAATTGGGTTACCAGCTTCGTCTTCACCTTTGATTGACTTAACGTCGATTGGTGAAGGCAAGTATTCGATAACCGCATCCAGTACTGCCTGAACACCTTTGTTCTTAAATGCAGAACCACAGGTTGCCAGTACGATTTCGTTATCTAGAGTACGCTGACGCAGCGCCTTCTTGATTTCTTCTTCAGACAGCTCACCTTCTTCAAGGTACTTGTCCATCAGCTCTTCAGACGCTTCTGCAGCAGACTCAACCAAGAAGTTGTGCCACTCTTCTGCTTGCTCTTGAAGCTCAGCTGGAATCTCTTCATAGGTATAAGTCATACCCATGTCTTCTTCATTCCAGTTGATCGCTTTCATTTTGATCAGGTCAATAACGCCCTTGAACTGGTCTTCTGCGCCAATGTTCAAGTGAATTGGCACAGGAGTCGCGCCAAGGCGGTTTTTGATTTGATCAACAACGCGTAGGAAGTCTGCGCCCGCACGGTCCATCTTGTTGACGAAAACCATGCGTGGAACTTCGTATTTGTCAGCCTGACGCCATACGGTTTCAGACTGAGGCTCAACACCAGAAGAACCACAGAAAACAACAACCGCACCATCAAGAACACGCAGTGAACGCTCTACTTCGATAGTGAAGTCAACGTGTCCTGGAGTATCGATGATGTTGACACGGTGCTGTTCAAATTGTTGATCAGAACCTGCCCAGAAAGTGGTAGTTGCTGCAGAGGTGATAGTAATGCCGCGCTCTTGCTCCTGCGACATCCAGTCCATGGTTGCTGCGCCGTCATGAACCTCACCGATTTTGTGTGACAGACCTGTGTAGAACAGGATCCGCTCGGTAGTCGTGGTTTTACCGGCGTCTACGTGAGCACAAATACCGATGTTACGGTAGCGCTCGATAGGGGTTTTACGAGCCACAATAGTATCCTCTTACTAAGGTTAACCTTAGAAAATGGGTTCGGCGCGCCACCGAAGTGACGCGCCATGAAGGCATTACCAGCGGTAATGTGCGAACGCTTTGTTCGCGTCTGCCATACGGTGAACGTCTTCACGTTTCTTAACAGCAGTACCTTTGTTTTCAGACGCATCAAGCATCTCGTTGGCCAGGCGCTGAGCCATAGATTTTTCACCACGCTTACGAGCAGCTTCAACCAACCAACGCATAGCCAGCGCGTTACGACGCACAGGACGTACTTCTACTGGTACTTGGTAAGTTGAACCACCTACACGGCGAGATTTAACCTCTACCGCTGGGCGTACGTTTTCAAGAGCTTGTTCGAATACAGCCAAGTGCTCTTTACCAGAACGCTCAGCCATGATGTCTAGTGCACCGTAAACGATTTTTTCAGCAGTTGACTTCTTACCGTCAACCATCAGGATGTTCACAAATTTTGCCAGCAATTCTGATCCGAACTTAGGATCTGGAAGAATTTTACGCTGACCAATTACGCGACGACGTGGCATGGATTATCTCCGTTGTCTTCTTCAGGTTTTATCCAAAACTTTTCAGTTTTTTCAAAATTCAATTGTTTGAGTGTTTGGCCTTACTTAACGGAATCCATTAAGACTTAGGACGCTTCACACCGTACTTAGAACGACCTTGTTTACGGCCGTTAACGCCTGCACAGTCAAGTGCGCCACGAACAGTGTGGTAACGCACACCCGGCAAGTCTTTTACACGACCGCCGCGGATAAGCACAACGCTGTGCTCTTGCAGGTTGTGGCCTTCACCACCGATGTATGAGGTTACTTCGTAACCGTTAGTCAAACGCACACGGCATACTTTACGCAGTGCTGAGTTTGGTTTTTTTGGCGTAGTGGTGTAAACACGAGTACAAACACCACGTTTTTGCGGACACGCTTCCAGCGCAGGCACGTTGCTTTTCGCAACTTGCTTCAGGCGTGGTTTGCGTACCAGCTGGTTAATAGTTGCCATTAAATAGCTCCTGATATTACTTAACGTATAAGTGTGAAAAATCTATCCCCAATAAAACGGGGACGCGAAATTTTAGGCGCCGACTTATAGGGTGTCAAGATTTATACAGAGATCTTTGCATCGTCTGTTTTTTCACCGATAGCAAGGAAGGCATTTTTATCCTTCGATAGCCTAGTCGATCACCATGTCATTTGCGTGACGTGATCCTCGGTGAGTTGAACCAACCCTTGCATATCAATCTGTTTAACTTGCGGATGTAGATGCGCTTGTACCCCACGGGCCATCACATCTTCTTCTAGCACATAAACCGAATGGTTATCTGTAAAAAGCGCCGCACCCAGAGGGCTATCGGCCAGTGCGCCGAGGACTGCATCATTGATCAAAACGATGACACTGTCAGGGGTGGCATACGCCAAACAGTGCGACAGCGCATGCGTTGCATAAGGGGACGATTTGATAATATGTAGCATCTGACTCTCTTAAAAATGCAGGATGCGATCGCAGCGAGCGAGCTTTGCCTGAATATGCTCACGTTCCAGCACTTCGCCCGTCAACACGCGCGCCGCATCACCCATGCCTCTTGCCGTCAGTGACGCTTGGCAAATATAGATATCTTCGACATCACACAGCGGTAGCATTTTAAAGCTGGCAATATAATCGCGACTCAGCACTGTGCTTGGGCGCTGCCCATCAATCAATTGCATCACGCCATCGCCAATGAAGAACACGCTAATCGTTTCGCAAAAAGCGGATGCCGCCAACAGCGCATCTAACCCCTCACGTCCGCTCGCTGAGCCATGCGGTGCGGTTGAAAAAACAAACCCGAGTTGCATACGTCCTCTTAAAATTGCAGTACACGATCGGCTGTCAACAAGGCTTCTGCCAAGGCACCGAGACCAGCTTGTTGATACCCATCAGCCAGGTTAGCTTGTGACAAGCCATGCTGCATCGCTTCTTGCTCACTCACAATACCTCGACGTAATGCGGCAGCCACACAGGTTTCGAGTTGTACCTGATGTTCATTGGCTAAGGTCTGCCATGCATTAACCAAGTCAAATTCGTCATTCGCTGGCACCGTTGTCGCAGCCCCGTTTAATACGCCATCTTGGTAGAAAAACACTTTGCTGACACTGTGTCCTTTGGCAATGGCCGCACACGCAAATTGATAGGCCGTACGCGCAAGTTGCGTCCCATAAGCCGGCTCTGAGACCACGAGTACGTAATTGAGGCTCATTTTTCCCCGTCTCCCGTTTTGCGTTGGCGCACGTAAAGGTACACAGTGTGCTTCGATATGTTGAGCCTATCAGCGACACGATGAATAGCATCTTTGATATCAAAGATCCCTTTATCATAAAGCGCCATCACTATTTGGCGGTTTTTGGTGTTATTAGACACGCTTTTATCCGCGTTGACTTCTTCAATGGTACGCTCAACGGTTTGATCCACCAGCTCTTCTACATCACTGGCAAAATTAACCGATGAGGCGGCTTGCTTGGCTTGATCATCAGGCATAAACGCTTGCAGCACCTGAGAGAAAGGGGCATCCAAGTTTATATTGATACATAACAGCCCGATAATGCGGCTTTCACCATTGCGGATGGCAACCGTGATCGATTTCATTAAGGTGCCACTTTTCGCGCGCGTAAAGTAGGCGCGAGAAAAATTACGCTCAGACCCTTCAATGTCCCGCAACATCCGTAAGGCCAAATCCGTGATGGGAGACCCCACTTGGCGACCGGTGTTTTCACCATTAGCAATTTTGATTGCTGACTTGTTCAAGTCTTCTAGCGAGTGCAGTACGATTTCACAATGCTCGCCAATTAGCGCAGCCAAGCCGTCTACGACCGCGGCATAAGAGTGTAAAATCACACTGTCTTGCGCAGTAAATGGATTCGGCTCAATGAGCTCGCTTTCTGTCATGATTTCTGCGCCAAAATGCTCTGTCGGTACCACGTACGCCTATCCTTATTCGACAGTGAATCTGTGTTTATCTCAGCCAAGTTTAACAGAATCCAGCCCTAAAAAAGCAAAAGCCCCGGCAAAGCCGAGGCATTTTGGCGCGAAAACAAGCGTCAGGTTTACCCTTCACTCGCCTTCTCTTTGTTGGCATCATCTTTGATTTCCAGTAGCTCAACATCAAACACGAGCGTTGAGTTAGCAGGAATGGACGCCGTATCTTGGTCACCGTAAGCCAGCTCTGGCGGGATCACGAAGGTAAATTTAGATCCAACCGGCATCAGTTGCACCCCTTCGGTCCAACCTGGGATCACACGATTAAGCGGGAAGGTTGCTGGCTCGCCACGATCGTAAGAGCTATCAAATTGGGTACCATCCGTTAGCGTGCCTTTGTAGTGCACCACCACAGTGTCTTCCGCCGCGGGTTTTTTACCGTCACCTAAGCTATCCACTTTGTATAACAAGCCAGATTCGGTTTCTTTCACGCCCTCTTGGCTCGCAAATTCAGTGCGATACTTTTCACCGTCAGCCAGCGCAGCTTCTGCTTTTTCTTTGGCTTGTTGCTGGGCCAGCTCAGTCACGCGTTGATCGAGTGACTGCAGTGCCGCTTGCGCTTGCTCGTCGGTCAGCTTGGATTCGCCATTAAAGACGTCCTGCACCCCTTGCAATACCAACTCTTTATCTAAATCCAAACCGATGTCGGCTTGTTGCTCTAGGTTGGCGTTGAGGTATTGCGCTAAAGACGCACCAATCGCGTAGGCTGCCTTGTCGTCATCATTAGCAAACGACGCTTCCGCTTGCGCCTGCTCAGCGGCTTGGTTCGTCTGCTCGACGTTGGCGTCGTCTTGTTGACAGCCGACGGCAAGGGCAACGGTTGCCGCGAGTAGCGACATCTTCATTACTGATTTCATTGGGTACTCCGTTGATGGTAAGGATAAATCCTCGTATGGTTGTCACTGACGCATCAACAATGCGAAAGCCTGATTCTATCAATATACTCGTGGTTATATGGCTGCACGTTTCGGAACTCAAGCATCATGCCCAAAATTCGCCACATTGTTTGCATTTTTCTCATCGCCATCACGCTAACTGGCTGTTGGCAGTCTGGCAAAGAAGCCCAGCGTTGGTCAATCCATCCTGAAGGCGCCACCAGCTTTAGCCTGAGTAGAGACGGGCGATTTGCGCTGCTCGCCTCCGAAGAAACCGACATTGTGCTGTGGGATCTGGTCACCAACCAAAAGCTGGCGGATCTTGGGCCACAAGATCCCAATGCAAACCCTGTGGTGGTCAGCCATATCTCCGACAATAAACGCTATGCCATCACCGCGACCGCGCAAAATTTTGCTGTCTGGGATCTTGCCTGGAGCCAAGCCGAGGGCTTGTGGTCGGTCTCTGAAGGCATTATCCGTGATGCGGCTATCAGCAACAACGGCCAAAAAGTGGTCCTCGCGATGTCGGACGGCAAAGCGCTATTCATCGACTTAGGCACAGGAAGACGCTTAGAGTTCCTTGCCCATCGCGATAAAGTCAATGCAGTCGCCATTTCTCCGAACGGCGCTTACGTCCTCTCAGGGGGCAATGACCATCATGCCTATTTTTGGGACACTAATTCCGGGCAAATTATCAACGACTTTCCTTATGACCAACGGGTAAAGCAAGTGGCGCTGCAACGGGAAGGGAAGTATGCCTTTGTCTCGGATGGCAGCAATCAAGCGATTATCTGGGCCTTACCCAGCGGTGAAAAAGTCAGTCAATTGGATATCTTTGCGCGCCAAGCGATTTATGCCAGTGCACGCTTTTCCGATGACGGCCGCCGACTCGCCACCGGTACCCCCTCACAGCGGGTCGAGCTTTGGGATGTTCAGACCGGTGAGAATCTAGGACGTTGGGAGGCATTGGCACAACCCAATACTCGCCCTCCCAGCGCGGTCGTGTATGATGTCGCTATCGACCCAACCGGCCGTGTGATTTCCGGTACCTCGGCGGGCATCGCCCAGGCTTGGTTAACCGACACCCCTTAATGCAGTGAGAAACAAAAATGAGTGAGATTGGCAAATTACAGCAACAAATTGACGATCTAGAGTGCAAGGTCGCGTTTCAAGAAGACACAATAGAACAGCTCAATGACGCTCTCACCCAACAGCAAGGCGATATTGAGCGTATGACAGTGCAAATTCAGTATTTGGTCGGCAAACTGAAGGACGTTGCGCCGGCCAACATCGCCAGCCAATCGGAAGAAACCCCACCGCCGCATTATTAATGGCCAAGCGCTGGTGTCGATACACGCCTAAAGACGGCGGATATGAAATAAAAAAAGGCGCCAAACCGGCGCCTTTTCTCGTTGCTAATCACTGATTAGTGATCGTGACCGCAGCCACCTTCTTGGTGAATATGGCCATGAGCAATTTCATCTTCGGTTGCTGCACGTAGATCAACCACTTCCACAGAGAATGACAGAGTTTGGCCTGCCAGCATGTGGTTGGCATCAACAACAACTTCGTCACCGTCAACTTCGGTGACTTCAACCGGGATCTGACCTTGGTCAGTTTCCGCCATAAAGCGCATGCCGACTTCCACTTGGTCTACGCCTTGGAATACGTTCGCCGGTACGCGTTGTACCATGGCTTCTTGATACTCACCGTATGCATCGTCAGGACCTACGGTCACTTCAAACGCGTCGCCTTTCTCACGACCTTCCAGTGCCTTTTCCAGACCAACGATCAGGTTACGGTGACCGTGTAGGTACTGGAGGGGTTCTTGCGCTGTTGATTCATCAACTAACGCACCGTCTTCATTTTTTACTTGGTAGGCCAGGCTGACCACCACATCATTTGCAATTTTCATGCTCGCTCCGAGACCGGAAGGTTAATGGACTGCCGATGATAACGGATTCCCTACTCCGGTTTAAAGATCCCAATGACATTCTCTGCCGGCGGGGTTTCAGACTGTGACTGCTGTGCCGAATCCGGAAGCCGACTCTCATGGTAATCGCAGCTGACACATTCCACTTTGTCAATATTGTTTTCGCGCCAAACTCGCAAGGTGTCTTGACGCTGACATTTGGGGCACGCCGCCCCGGCAATAAAGCGCTTTTTCACAATTCCATCCTATTCATCTCGGTTCCAACTCTGGTGGCGCTCAATATCACCACGCATTTCCCGATCAAAGATCTCTTCCAATTCTTTACGCGCCTCTTTCACGCGTGAAGCGGCGGCCATATCTTCATTATGTTGGGGTAAGAGGTCTTGCAATACCCGCATATCTAGCTTGCGGAACAACACCTCGGCACGTTTTGCTTTATAAGGGTGCATTCCCAAAGACTCTAGCGTCTGTCGACCTAAATCAAGCGCGCCAAGAAATGTCTCCCGCGACAAGGTTTCAACGCCTAAGCCCATGAGCTGATAAGCCTCAACCCGACTTCGTGCTCGCGCTAATATCTTTAAGTTAGGGAAATGCTGCTGACAAAGATCAACAATCTCCATCACTTCATCCGGCGAGTCGGTGCAAATCACAATCGCCTCTGCGCTTTGCGCCCCTGCCGCCCGAAGTAAATCAAGCTGCGTCGCATCACCGTAATACACATCATACCCGAACTTGCGTAATAGCTTGATTTGGGTGGGATCACGTTCCAAGATGGTGACACCAATTTTGTTGGCAAACATCAACCGACCGACCACCTGACCAAACCGACCAAAGCCCGCGATGATGACGCGCGCGTCATGTTGATCAAATTGCGTCTGTGGCGGTAACTCCTCTGGTTCATTAAAAGTGCGTTCAAACCAGCGTTGCTGCAAGGTAAGCATCAAGGGGGTGGTCATCATCGACAGACTCACCACCACCAGCAAGAAGGCATTCAATTCTTGGCTAAGCAACCCTTCTGCGCGTGCCGCCGTAAAGATCACGAAAGCAAATTCACCGCCTTGGCTAAGCAACACTGCCATTTGACTGCGCGCTTTAGGTGCCACACCAAATAGACGCGCAAGCAGATAGATAAGTAACGCCTTACCGCACACCAGTGCAAGTACCGCACCGAGCAAAGTCAGCGGATATTCAAGCAGTAGACCGAGATCCACCGCCATCCCGACCGCAATAAAAAACAGCCCTAACAGCAACCCTTTAAAGGGGTCGATGGCGGTTTCGAGTTCGTGGCGATACTCACTCTCCGCAAGCAGCACACCTGCTAGGAACGAACCTAACGCCATCGAAAGACCCAACTGCTGCATCGCAAGCGCAATGCCAATCACCAAGGCCAGTGCTGCCACGTTAAACAGCTCGCTGACCCCGCTCATGACCACCAAACGGAATAGAGGCCGAAGCAAGAAGTGCCCGCCAACCAACAGTGCGCCAATGCCCATAAACATCCATAGCACATCTAACCAGCTGCCGAGGCTGCCTCCTGCCAGTGCGGGCATCATCGCCAACATAGGGATGACCGCGATATCTTGAAACAACAGAATCGCAAACCCTGCTTGACCGGATTCACTGCGCATAAGGCGCTGATCTTCCATAATTTTCATCGCAATGGCGGTAGAGGAAAGCGCCATGGCCATACCCACAATAAAGCCCTGCCGTTCCGTCAGTCCGAACATCACCCCGACGGCACCTATCACCAAGGTAGTCACCACCACTTGGCTGCCGCCCAGGCCCAGTATCGGCCGGCGCATCTGCAGCAGTTTTTTAGGATTTAGCTCCAAGCCAATCAGAAACAGCAGCAATACCACCCCGAATTCAGAAAAATGGAGAATAGACTCCACATCGCTGATAAGCCCGAGCCCCCATGGACCAATCACGATGCCGGCCATCAGATAGCCTAATACCGAGCCCATCCCTAACCGCTGCGCGAGTGGGACGGCAATCACCGCCGCTAACAGGAAAATAAAGGCCGCGGAAAGCAAGTTATGCTCCATGCTCACCTCCCGCATGGGCGAGCGGATCACGAATCCAATCGGCATACAGTTCCGCAAACGCATCCCGATCGGCATCACTCACACGACGAGCCCAGTGCAAGACCAGCGGCGGGAGCCACGTCATGCGGCACAGGGCGGCGGTCAACTCAAACGGTTGGAGAAGCTCTTGCATCGAATACTTGTTGTATCCGCTTTTGGTGAACGCCTCAGCCGCCCCTCCGGTGGTGACGACAAAACGGCAGGTTTTTCCTGCTAGCGCATCGCCTCCCTCGCCATGTGCAAAACCTTTGCCTAGCACCACATCAATCCATTCTTTCAACAACGCCGGACAGGAATACATTTGTAGCGGGTGTTGAAAAACAATCACATCAGCTTGTTGCACCCGTCGGCGCTCATCGTGCACATCAACCACAAAGTCGGGATAAGTTGCGTAAATATCGTGAACAGTCACATGCGGAAACGAAGAGATAGCGGCAAGCAGACGTCGGTTCGCCACCGACTGATCAGGGTCGGGATGGGCAAAGATCACCAACACCGACGCGGGGTCTTGATGTGCATCCTTGTCATTGGGCATAGGCATCCTTGTTATCACGGCAAGAGTCAGTTTTCATGCTTGTTTTTAACCTTAACACACAAAACACACAACACAGATCGCGCCAGTTAGGCCGACTGACGGGGAAATTTGGCAATCCCCGCACCAAGCTGGTATAACGACGACGCACCCAAACCACACTAGCGCACTGAATAATCATGATTAGCTTTTCTGACATCCAATTACTGCGCGGTGGCAAGCCACTGCTCGATCATACCTCTGCCACCATCCATCCCGGCGACAAAGTCGGATTGGTCGGCAAAAACGGCTGTGGCAAATCCAGCTTGTTTGCACTGCTTCGCCACCAGCTGACGTTAGATGCGGGCAGCTATCATTATCCTAGCCAATGGCAAGTAGCTTGGGTGGCACAAGAAACGCCCGCACTGGAAAAAAGTGCGCTCGAGTATGTCATTGATGGCGATGCCGAATACCGTGAACTGCAGATGGCCTTAGCGGATGCGGAACAAAGTGATGACGGTCATGCCGTGGCGACCTTACACGATAAACTGGATGCCATTGGTGGCTACAGTATTGAGGCGCGCGCCGCCAGTTTGCTCGACGGTTTGGGCTTTAGTCAGGCGCAAATGCAATGGTCACTCACGCAATTTTCGGGCGGCTGGCGGATGCGCTTAAACCTTGCCCAAGCACTGCTGTGTCGTTCCGACCTCTTGCTGCTTGATGAGCCAACCAACCACCTCGATTTAGATGCCGTGATGTGGCTGGAAAAGTGGCTGCAGCAATACCCCGGTACCTTGGTGCTGATTTCCCACGACCGGGACTTTTTGGATCCTGTCGTCAACCGTATTATTCATATTGAGCATCAACAGCTAAATGAATACACGGGCAATTATTCCGACTTCGAGCAGATGCGGGCGCAGAAGCTGGCGCAACAACAAGCGCAGTTTGAAAAGCAAAAAAAGCAGATTGCCCACATGCAATCTTACATCGACCGCTTTCGTTATAAAGCCTCAAAGGCGCGCCAAGCGCAAAGCCGGATTAAGGCACTGGAGCGGATGGAAAAGGTGTTGCCGGCGCAATACGATAATCCATTTAGTTTTACCTTTTTCACCCCAGATGCGCTCCCAAATCCTATCTTGATGATGGACAAAGTCGCTGCGGGGTACGACAAGACACCGATTGTGGAAAATATCCGCCTCAACCTGGTCCCTGGCGCGCGTATTGGTTTGTTAGGCCGCAATGGTGCGGGTAAGTCTACGCTGATCAAACTTCTTGCTGGCACCTTGCCAGCCATGGCCGGTGAGCTCAGTTACTCCCAAGGGGTAAAAATTGGCTATTTTGCGCAGCATCAACTCGACACGTTGCGCATTGACGAAACCCCACTGCAACATATGAATCGCCTTGCGCCCACCACAGCCGAGCAAACGCTACGTGACTTCTTAGGGCGCTTTGGCTTTCAGGGTGATAAAGCGCTTGAGACCATTGGCCCCTTTTCGGGAGGCGAGAAGGCACGCTTGGTATTAGCGTTATTGGTGTGGCAAAAGCCTAACCTGCTGCTGCTTGACGAACCGACTAACCACCTTGATTTAGATATGCGCCAAGCCTTGACGCTTGCCCTACAATCGTTTGAAGGGGCGATGGTGATCGTAAGCCATGATCGCTTTTTGCTGCGCGCGACCACCGACGATCTTTATCTTGTCGACAACGGCGCGGTGCAACCCTTTGACGGTGACTTACACGACTACCATCGCTGGCTTGGCGAGCAACAGCGTGCCGACCGCGCGGAAAGTAAAAAACAAAACGCCGATGACAAAGCCGCCCCCCAGCAACGTCAGGTCGATCGTAAGGCACAAAAGCGTCGCGAGGCCGAACTTCGCCAAAAAACAGCGCCACTTCGTAAAAAAATTGACAGCCTAGACACAAAAATCGAACAGCTCTCTGCCATTATTGCCGATGCAGAGACCAAACTGGCCGACCCAACAATTTATGGCGCAGACCAAAAAGCCCAACTCGCGGAACAATTACAACGCCAGGCTGATGCCAAATCAGCGCTGGAAGAGGTAGAGCAAGAATGGATGGAGCGACAGGAAGAACTGGAAGCCATGGAGGCGGCATTCAATCAAGCCTAATTCCCGGCCAAGCGAATGCAGCCGACCTGTGGCAGTTTTGTTTGCAACACTATGGCAAGCAAGACGTCAAACAGGCGTGTCTTAAATTGCAAGATCAGCATCAGGGCAACGTCAACCTTGCCCTGTTGCTGGCTTGGCTGGAAAGCCATGGCTATGGCCTAGCCCCAGAGAGCCTCAGCCAACTTAAACAATCGCTCAGCCGCTCTGAGCATTTGCTGATTGCCTACCGCAACCTACGTCGCGATATCAAACCGCGCGTTGGCGCGGGACAATATAAAAAAATGCTGAATTTCGAGCTCAGCCTCGAGAAGTTCCAACAACAAGACCTCATCCACGCCTTGAATCAACAAACATGGCTGACCGAGTCGCCCTCGCCGTTGGCGTATTATTGCCGTCAGCTCTCGCCCTCGGCCAAATCGCTCTATCCCACTCTGCGCGCCGGTGTGGTTAAAGAAGATGATCAAGGAGACGCTAATGACGCCCTTTGAACCGATTCCCAGCGCCCGTAATCCTCATCTACAAACCATCATGCCACGGCTGATGCGGCGGCAACCCGTGATCTCCCCTTTGTGGCAACAGCTGGATTTACCGGATGGTGATTTCGTCGATCTCGCTTGGACACAGACGCCTCAGCCCGGCCAACCGATAGTGGTGCTTTTTCATGGCCTCGCTGGCAGTTTTCATAGCCCGTACGCGAATGGATTACTGGCTGCTTTTCAGCGCCAAGGCTGGTGCGGTGTGGTGATGCACTTTCGTAGTTGCAGTGGCCGCTTAAACCGCGTCCCGCGCACTTATCACTCAGGCGAGACACAGGATGCGCGCTATTTTTTGACCACATTGCGCATGCGTTATCCTCAGCATCCCATTCATGCCGTGGGCGTATCGCTAGGCGGCAACATGCTGGTGCGCTATTTGGCAGAGTATGCGGATGATCCGATTGTCTCCAGCGGCTGCGCAGTGTCACCCCCCTTAGACCTTGCCGCCTGCTCGTTACGCATTCAGCAAGGGTTCTCACGTGTCTACCAAGCGTACCTACTCCGCTCGATGCGGCAAACCCTGTCAGATAAGCTTACGCGACACGCCCAAGTAGGTCGCTGGCAAGCTGGCGAGCAGCCCCGTATTTCGACCTTATTCGAGTTTGATCAAACCGTCACCGCACCACTGCATGGGTTTGAGGACGCACATCATTACTACCAGCAATGCAGTGGCTTATCCGTATTGCCTGCGATCCGCGCCCCTTTGACCATCATTCATGCCAAAGACGATCCTTTTATGACTGATGCGGTGATCCCAACCACGCCATTACCGGCCAATATACGCTATCAACTCACTGACCATGGCGGACATGTTGGGTTTGTCACTGGCCATTGGCGTGCACCGCGTTTATGGTTGGAAGAGGCAGTGCCCGCGTGGATAGCTGAGCAACTCGGCACCTGATGCCCCAATCGTCACGATAAATTGTGACTAAATCGACATAGACACACTGCACCTACACGCATAATTCGGTAAAATGGGAGCTAATTCACAACCTAAGCATGGAGATGGCGTCCGTGCCATCCCGATGTCAGCAAAAGGTGATGTAGTATGATGGTTCCATGGCAATCTGTGCCAGCCGAGACCTTGACCAATTTAATTGAACACTTTGTGTTGCGGGAAGGGACAGATTACGGTGAGCAGGAAGTCAGCTTTGCTGAGAAAGTTGAACAAGTGCGTGAACAATTAAAATCCGGCGACGCCGTGATTGTATACTCTGAGCTGCATGAGACAGTGGATATTCGTCGTCAGCGCGATCTCAGACCGTAACACCGCCTCCCCTTGTGGGCTGCGGTGTAAATTCAGACTGATCAATGACAGGGCTCGTCATGTCGGCTAAACACCCAATCATCGCTGTGACCGGTTCATCCGGCGCAGGCACAACCACGACCTCCGAAGCGTTTCGTAAGATGTTCAATATGATGAACATCAAAGCCTCTTGGTTAGAGGGCGATAGCTTTCACCGCTTCACGCGGCCAGAAATGGATGTTGAGATCCGTAAAGCCCGTGAACAAGGTCGTCATATTAGCTACTTTGGTCCCACGGCCAACGACTTCCCACGCCTTGAGCAATTTTTTAAAGAATATGGCGAACAAGGCACAGGTAAATACCGTCGTTATCTACACACCTTTGATGAAGCCGTGCCTTATAACCAAATGCCGGGCACCTTCACCCCCTGGCAAGATCTGCCTGAAAATACCGACGTATTATTTTATGAAGGCTTGCATGGCGGGGTGGTGGATGGTGACGTCAATGTCGCCCAACATGTTGATTTACTAATCGGCATGGTGCCTATCGTTAACTTGGAGTGGATTCAAAAGTTTGTCCGCGATACGCGCGACCGAGGCCATTCCCGCGAGGCTGTCACGGACTCGATCGTGCGCTCCATGGATGATTATTTGCACTACATTACGCCGCAGTTTTCTCGCACACATATTAACTTCCAACGTGTCCCGACCGTAGACACATCCAACCCGCTGAATGCAAAAGGGATCCCTTCACTCGACGAAAGCTTTGTTGTGATCCGCTTTCGTGGCATGAAGAACGTCGATTTTCCTTATTTACTGCAAATGATCAGTGGCGCCTTTATGTCTCGGCACAACACGCTGGTCGTGCCCGGCGGTAAAATGGGATTTGCGATGGAGCTGATTATTCGCCCCTTGATCCAACAGTTGATTGAGAAAGGCAAGATAGGTTAACCGCCGTAGCGCACTTAACGTGTATTACTTCTCAGGTCGTGATCTTAGCCACATTTTTGCCGATTTTTTAGGCGGTTGGCTTAGATCAAAATCAAGAAATCCAGATAGAAAAAAGATACACTCTTGTTAACATACAGTGAGCTTGTAGCCTGCGCCAAGACCTCGTATTCTGTGCATTGGACTGATGGGTTTCCATTCAGACAAAGACAGGACGTCGTTGCCGGGCAACACATGCAGAGGAAATAAGTTATATGGTTCCAGGAAAACCTCAAACAGACCCTACACTCGAGTGGTTCCTTTCACATTGTCATATTCACAAGTACCCGTCCAAAAGTACTCTGATCCATGCAGGGGAAAAGGCGGAGACCTTGTACTACATCGTGAAAGGTTCTGTGGCCGTACTAATCAAAGATGAAGAAGGCAAGGAGATGATCCTGTCTTACCTTAACCAAGGTGACTTCATCGGCGAACTTGGTCTGTTCGAAGAGGACCAAGAGCGCACCGCATGGGTACGTGCGAAATCACCTTGCGAAGTGGCAGAAATTTCATTCAAGAAATTCCGCCAGCTGATCCAAGTTAACCCAGACATTTTGATGCGTCTGTCCTCTCAGATGGCGCGTCGCCTGCAAGTGACCAGCCAGAAAGTGGGAGACCTTGCCTTCCTGGACGTGACCGGCCGCATTGCGCAAACCCTACTTAACTTGGCGAAGCAACCTGACGCCATGACTCACCCTGACGGCATGCAAATCAAGATCACACGTCAAGAGATTGGTCAGATTGTTGGTTGTTCGCGTGAGACGGTTGGGCGTATCCTTAAAATGCTGGAAGAGCAGAACCTTATCTCAGCTCACGGTAAAACCATTGTGGTTTACGGCACACGCTAATCCTCGCGTGTTGCGACAAAACCGGCGCTTTTGCGTCGGTTTTTTTGTTTTTATTGACTGGAAACTAATTACCTAAGTTCTACACTTCAGAAACGACCCATCTAACAACTGATTAACAGGATGTCGTTTATGAGAAGCTTACGTCAAACCCTTGCTGCATTGCTACTCGCGGCGGTTTCTTCAACTGCTGCGGCGAATATCACCATTGTCCATCCAGAACCACGGGCTGGCTCTGCCCTCGATTTATACGCTATCGACTTGATTGAGTTTTTAGCGGAAAAATCGGGTGAGTCTGTCACTTTACAGGCCTTTCAAGGCCAAATTGGCTCTCAGTCTCGTAAAGTGGAAATGCTAAAACAAGGACGACTGACGGTAGATTGGCTCGGGGCCGACCGTACCCTTGAGTCAGAGTTACTTCCCATCCGTTATCCAGTCTTTCGGGGTCTATTAGGCCATCGCTTGTTCATTACCAATCAAGCCACCGAACCCAAGCTTGCACAAATCAGTGACCAAGCTGGGCTCAATAATCTGACCATGATCCAAGGGCAAGGCTGGGCGGATGTGAAGGTCTTGCAGTCGGCGGGATTTCGGGTTCGAGAAATCTCAAGCTTTGAGAATATCTTTAAAGGCGTCGATACCGGACGGGCCGACCTCTTCCCGCGTGCGCTTATCGAGCCTTTTAGCGAGCTGGCAGAGCGACCTCAATATACAAATCTGTTGGTTGATCCGCACTTAATGCTAATCTACCGCTTCCCAATGTTCTTGTTTGTATCGCCCCAAAACCCAGAGGTAGCGACCATGCTCAACGATGCCTTTGCGGCCGCCTATCAAGACGGATCCTTCATCGAATTTTTTGAGAATGCCCCTCTGGTAAAAGAGACCTTTGAGAAAGCCAATATTGGTGAGCGCACCTTTATTCGGGTCGACAACCCACATCTGAGTAATGAGACTCAGGCAATTGACGATAAATTCTGGCTCGATATTGAAAGTCGCTAAACACCGCCAACCATCGAGTAGGGTGAGGCGTTGCCGCCTCATCCCTCTCACAGAACCGTACATACGGACCTCGTATACGGCTCATGCACACTTCCATTCAGCATAAATGCTAAACACATGCCCTGTCCTTACCTGTTCAATATTAACTAACCCCAGCTCATCGAACCACTGGTTGGGCATTGCATAGCTTGCTGGCGCTCGCTGCATTTCTCCAGATCCCCAACGACCGGCAGAAACCTC
>NZ_MEBP01000098.1:0-119211 GCF_001722075.1 Salinivibrio sp. SS2
GTTGTCCTTCGGTCAACTGCTGGTAACTCATGGTAATCAAGTCATTTTGGTTTTGGCGATGAGAAGCGTACCACTATCAGCAGTTGACTTCCTCTCGCCAGTTTAACCATGAGTGTTGCACTTATTATCTGAATTCAGGCTAAAACGCTGCTCAAGCAGCGTTTTTTATGGCCATGAAAGCAAACATGGCGCAAGCTGGTCTAGGATATAAACAAGATACGCTCGCGATTGAGGAAGCGGTATGCGAACACGGATCACGCTCATTTTTTGGTTACTCGTTGCTTTTCCAGCCTTGGCCGCCCCGAAAGCCGATTATTGGGCAATGTGGGATACGCACAACCCCGCCAGCCAAGCCACATTTACTCATCACAGCTGGCAAGTATTACTCGATAAGTATTTACAGCCTCAAGGACAGCACACCTTATTTAACTACGCAGCCGTCACCGAGGCCGATAAAGCGACTCTCGATCATTACATTGGCATGCTCACCGCGCGCGACCCGCGCACCCTGACCAAAGACGAACAATACGCGTATTGGGTTAATCTCTACAATTCAGTCACCGTAAAGCTCATTTTGGACGCGTATCCTGTCCGTTCAATCACCAAACTCGGTGGCCTGTTTAGCTTTGGACCTTGGGATGATGAGGTGGTCACGGTGGCAGGTGAACCCCTTACCTTGAATGATATTGAACACCGCATTCTGCGCCCGCTATGGCAAGATCCGCGTACCCACTATGCGGTCAATTGTGCCAGCCTTGGCTGTCCGAACCTGCAGCCACAAGCCTTTCAAGCCGACACCTTGGAGGCACAATTAGAACAAGCCGCCTACACCTTTATTAACAGTGATAAAGGCGTCAGTCAGCAAGGCGAACAGTGGCAGCTTTCTTCTATCTATGAGTGGTTTAAGGCCGATTTTGGCGGCAGTGAACAAGGGGTGATCGCCCATATCAATCAATACCGCGATATCAAGCTTCCCGAGGATGCACGCTTAGACTATGACTACGACTGGGCGCTTAACCGAACCGCTGACTAAAAGGCTTGGTTAACCCTAAGCCAATCAGTACAATGGCGTGGTACTCATTGGGGAGCCTCTTGGCTGAGATTGCGCGCCGCGCTAAACCCATCGAACCTGATCCAGCTAACACTGGCGTAGGGATTGAGACTTGATGATGTCATCAACCAGCCTCAACACCCACGCCCAACTTAGGAGCGTGCTGTGAAAGTCATTACGTCTGTTTTAACCGTACTTTCTTTGTCTCTGTTATCGCTTGGCGCCCGCGCCGCTGACCCGCTGACTATTTATACCTACGACTCATTTATCGCCGAGTGGGGCGCAGGGCCGAAAATCAAAACCGCCTTCGAGAAACGCTGTAACTGTGAGGTCGAGTTTGTGTCCCTTGAAGACGGCGCAGCCTTGCTCAACCGCATGCGGATTGAAGGCAGTACCACCAGCGCCGATATCGTGCTGGGTATGGACACCAATTTAATGAAAGAAGCGGAGCGGAGCGGCATTGTCGCCGAGCACGCAGTGAATACGGAGCGCCTACAGGTACCCGGCGGTTGGGATAATCCCTACTTTATCCCCTACGATTACGGCTACTTTGCCTTCGTGTATGACACCACGCGCCTGCTCGATCCGCCCAAGAGCTTGAAAGCCTTGATTGAAGATCGTGATGACATCAGTGTGATTTACCAAGATCCCCGTGTCTCCACCGTTGGCCAAGGCTTAATGCTGTGGATCCAGAAAGTATACGGCGATCAAAGTCAGCAAGCATGGCGTGATCTCGCGGAGAACACCATTACCGTGACCAAAGGCTGGACCGAGGCGTACAATATGTTCCTGAACAAGGAAGCAGACATGGTGCTCTCTTACACCACATCACCGGCTTACCATCTGGTTGCAGATGATGATGACCGCTTTGCCGCCGCGACGTTTGAAGAAGGCCATTATATGCAGATTGAAGTGGCCGCGAAATCAGCCTACACCGACCAGCCAGAACTGGCGGATGCGTTTTTACAGTTTATGATTAGCGATGAAGCGCAGTCGATCATTCCCCTTACGCAATGGATGTATCCTGTTACTGATATCACGTTACCAGATGCCTTCTATACCTTGAATAAACCCGAGAAGAGCCTGCTTTATCAACCCGATGAAGTGATGGGCAACCGTCAACAATGGGTGCGTGACTGGCAAACAGCGTTGGTTGAATAGTCGTCATGCTCAATCCTTCACGCACCTGGCCGGGCAGTCTCGCGGCCAGTCTCGTCGTGCTTTTAATTGGCAGCGCCCTATGGGCGCTGTTCTCTCACAGCCAAGATCTTAACCTTGAGGCACTATGGCAAGATGCCTACCTTCGTCACGTCACCGTATTTAGCTTCAAGCAAGCCACTTTATCAGTGATCCTCAGCGTGGGATTAGCGATTCCTGTTGCCCACGCCCTGTCGCGTCGCGAGTTTGCCGGTAAACGTTGGTTGTTGAAACTGTTTGCCATGACCTTAGTGCTGCCTGTGCTGATCGGGGTATTTGGCTTGGTGGCCATTTTTGGTCGCAGCGGCTTGATCGCCGACACCCTACAACATTTTGATCTTTCCATGCCGTTTTCCATTTATGGATTGAGCGGCATTTTGCTGGCACACGTGTTTTTCAACTTACCATTT
Organism: Salinivibrio sp. SS2; assembly: GCF_001722075.1. NCBI lineage: Bacteria > Pseudomonadati > Pseudomonadota > Gammaproteobacteria > Vibrionales > Vibrionaceae > Salinivibrio > Salinivibrio sp. SS2. The sequence goes on from NZ_MEBP01000098.1 coordinate 2,659, forward strand.
TCCGCCCAGATCATGGTGCAAGCGCTCGAGGGGATCCCCGCCGATCAACGCCGCTTAGCGACGCAATTAGGTTTAGGTGGCTGGCAGCGTTTTCGTCACCTTGAATGGCCTTATCTTCGCCAAAGTTTGCCCCACATCGTCGGACTGGTGTTTATGCTCTGCTTTACCAGTTTTGCTACCGTCATGGCGCTTGGCGGCGGCCCCAAAGCCACCACCATAGAGCTGGCCATTTACCAAGCCATTCGCTTTGACTTTGACTTGCAAACCGGCGCGGCATTGGCGCTATGGCAGATGATGCTGTGCGGCACGATTGCGTTTGTGGTGCAAACATTCACACGCGCGGTGCCGAATACACCCAGTGAAGTATTACCGTTGCCGCATGCCCTCGATAGCCGAGCGGCGAAATGCTGGGATCTGCTCTGGATAACCTTGGTCTTGCTTCTCGTATTGCCGCCACTGGGTGTGGTGCTGTATCGCGGGCTCAACCCAAGTGCGCTCACTGTCCTTGCCGATACAGCGTTATGGCAAGCCACCATGCACTCATTATGGGTGGCCACCGGCGCGACCGCTATCGCATTTGTGTTGGCAATTGCGGTGATCTTAGCCAGCCGTCACTGGCGGTTTCATGGTCAAAAAAGGCGAGCCGATGGTATTGAGACGCTAGGAGCCATGATTCTGGTAGTGCCCAGTATCGTATTAAGTACAGGACTGTTTTTGCTGTTTCGCCAATTTAGCGATGTCTTTAGCCTCGCCTTGTGGTTGGTGATGGGAGTCAATGCCCTGATGGCGTTACCTTACTTGATTAAGGTGCTCAGTGCCCCCGCCTATCAAGTGGCGCAATCTTATCATGCACTCTGTGCCACCTTAGGCGTGCGTGGGATCACTCGCTTGCGCTTAATTGAATGGCAGTGCTTACGCCGCCCAATAGCACGTGGCCTCGCGGTCAGCTTTGTCCTCTCGATGGGCGATCTCAGCGCCATCTCTTTATTTGGTAGCCAACACTTTCAAACACTGCCTTTGTATCTATTTCGTCTGATGGGCAGTTATCAAATGGATGCGGGCGCCGCGGCGGCCATGCTGTTATTAGCGACCAGTTTAGGCAGCTACGCTCTGATCATCCGCCTCGTCCAATGGAGACACGCATGCTAACCCTTTCCAATATCACGTATCGCTACCAGCAAGCGTGGATGCACTTCGACGCCCACATTGCGCCGGGGGAGATTGTTGCTGTACTCGGCCCAAGCGGCGCCGGGAAAAGTACCTTACTCTCTCTGATTGCAGGATTGATTGCTCCTAATAATGGCGAGATTTTGATTGCAGGTAAGCCAGTCACTACCGCGCCGGCTCACCAGCGCCCACTCTCCATCCTGTTTCAGGAGCATAATGTCTTCACCCACTTATCGGTGTTTGACAACATGGCGATTGGACTTTCGCCCTCACTCAAGCTCAGTCACGCACAAAAAGAGAGCGTGAGAAGCGCCACGGACGCAGTGGGGCTGACACCTTATTTAGATCGTTTACCCGGCGCATTATCCGGCGGGCAGCGCCAGCGGATTGCACTCGGACGAAGTATTGCGCGTCAACAGCCTCTGTTATTACTTGATGAGCCTTTTTCAGCCCTTGACCCTGCGTTGAAAAAAGACATGTTAGCCTTAGTGAAACGGACCGCCCACGCGCAAGGTACAACCGTTTTGATGGTGACCCATCACCCCGACGATGCGAAAGCCATTGCCTCTCGTTTTCTCTACGTCGATGAGGGACAGATTGCCTTATCTCGCCCCGTGGCGGATCTGAATGCACCCCCACCGGCCATGCATCGTTATATGGGCATGATGGAATCCCCCTAATAGATGGCGCCTCCTCGATTGGCTTCTATACTGACAACAGGAATAGACCCTTTTAAGGAGGCGCTTTGTGCTCGCCAGTAGCATTCAGATACTCGACTCTATCGTCGATTTCACGGCCAAAACTGAAGTTGATGCGATTACCAAGAGCCTACTGACGTCGATCCTTGAGCTGACGCCTGTCAGTGAAGTAGTGTTACTCGATTACTGCTCTGGACTGAATCCCCCTTTTACGGTGCTGGGTACCAATGACAACAGCGCCTTTCAGCAAGAAAATATCGAACAAGTAGATGCACTGCTGGAAGACTGCCTCGAGAGCCAAGAGGTCACCATGCATCAGGCTTACGATCACACCTTGGTTGCTGTCCCTATCTATTACGAAAAAGACGAGGACATTCGCGGTGTCTTATGTGGCCGCGCAGAGCAATTAAACGAGGAACAGCTCGCTATGGTGTCTGGCCTCATTCACATCTATGAGAACTATCAACAAATCATTATGGCCAGCGAGCGAGACAGCTTCACCGGTCTATTCAATCGCAAGGTACTGACCAAAAAATTAGACCTGATTAGTGATCGCTTAGCGCAAGCGCCCGCGGCGATGGACAGCGACTTGGATCAGGCGAGTTATCCTTGGATTTGTATTTTTGATGTCGACCATTTCAAGCAAATTAATGATAACTTTGGCCATGTATTTGGCGATGAAGTCATTTTGTTGCTCGCGTCTTTAATGCGACAAACCTTTTCTGTCGAAGACACCCTGTTTCGCTACGGCGGGGATGAATTTGTGGTGTTACTTCATCCTTGCACACGCGCCATGGCCGAACAAAAAGCCAATACCTTTATTGCCAATGTCAACGCGCGCGACTTTGGCGCGGCGGAAACCGTGACCATTTCCATGGGCGCAACGCGTATCGATAAAGCGCATCAGAGCACCAGTACCTTATTGGGTAATGCGGATCAGGCGCTTTATCACGCCAAGCAAAACGGTCGCAATCAAGTGGCTTTCTACGAAGAATTGCTGGAAAGCGGCATCATCAAAACCTTTGTTGCCGCCGACGATGTCGAGCTGTTTTAACTTTAGAAAAACACGGCGGCTAAGCCGCCGGCTCGGTTAAAGGTTTTCTTCGGCAAACTCGGCAAGACGACTGCGTACTACCCCGTTGAGGTATACGCACGCACTGCCCTCGAAATTTTTAAATCGCTCGACAATGTAAGTCAGCCCTGAGGTGACCGGCGTGAGGTAGGGGGAGTCGATTTGCGCTAAGTTGCCTGAGCAAACCAGCTTAGTCCCTTCACCACAGCGAGTGATAATGGTCTTCAGTTGCGAGGCAGTCAGGTTCTGACACTCATCCAAGATCACAAACGCGTTTTGAATCGAGCGACCACGCATAAAGTTAATCGACTTAAACTGTAAGTTGGCTTTCTCCATGATGTAACGCATCGAGCCATCCGTGCATTCATCATTCATGTGCAGCGCTTCTAACGTATCGGTCACCGCACCCAGCCAAGGCAACATTTTCTCCTCTTCCGTGCCTGGCAAAAAGCCGATCGACTCGCCAATATCTGGAGTGTTTCGGGTAACGATGATCTTGTCATACATTCCCTTTTCCACCACCTGTTCTAGCGCGGCGGCCATCGCCAGAATGGTTTTTCCGCACCCTGCCGGCCCGGTCAAAATGGTTAGATCAATGGTCGGGTCCAGTAACGCGTCCATCGCCATGCCTTGGTAGATATTTTTCGGCTTTACATCCCAAGCGGTGCGGTGCATCAGTCGCTCGCGACTAAGGTCTTTAATGATCGCTTTTTCACCATTGATGGCTTGAATGCGTGCCGCGAAATCGTCGCTTTCATCCAACAAGTACTGGTTAACGAACGGCGTTTCCAATAATTCAGACGGTAAGGTGTGGAGGGTATCTGAGCCATACGCTTGGCTATCACATTCCCCGACTTTGTCCCAAAAACTGCCCTCAAAGGTATGAAACCCTTTGGTCAGCAATCGCACATCGTCAATCAATTGATCCGTGCGATAGTCTTCCACATACATCACTCCCGCGCCTTTAGCGCGCAGTCGCATATTAATATCTTTGGTCACCAATACGACTTTGCGTGGTGAGCGTTTGGTTTGTAGATATAGCACCGCATTTAAAATTCGGTTATCGCCAGCCTTGTCAGCAAAGGCGTGTACCGTTTCTTTAATTTCAAAGTCGGCCAGTATCGATACGGTGCCCGTCGCATCCCCTTTACCGACGGCAATACCCTCGCCGATTTCATCGGGAGTTGCTTCTTTAAAGATATCTTCCAACGCTCGAATCGCGACACGCGCATCTCGTGAGACATCACGCTTGCTGTCTTTGATGCGGTCAAGCTCTTCGAGGACGGTCATGGGGATCACAACATCGTGTTCTTGGAAGGAGTAAATAGCGAAGGGTTCGTGGAGGAGAATATTGGTATCCAATACAAACAGCTTCCGGTCGGCGTCGCCCATAGGCACCTCCTGTGTCGGCAGTTCACTGTCGGTGACAGCGCTTAAGTTAAGCGTAGACCTGGCATTGGGAATTCCCAATCTATTTCGCTGCGCCACGTCACGCTTTTATCTTTGCCGCGTGATAATGACGTTTGTGTGTCAGCGTGACCTTTGCGGGGATTCATTGAGTTTCATCGTGACGCTCCTCACAAGTTCGAGTACTATTGGCGGCCAATTTTTTCAGTGCCACACTGAATAGCACAGTATTTAAACGGCGCCGCTGTCGCGGGGCTGCGTCTTCGACAATCGAGTTAATTCAGAGGTTTTCCCCTATGTCATTTGCGCTTGGACAACGTTGGATCAGTGATACGGAGCATGATCTAGGACTGGGCACCGTGGTGTCTGTTGACGGCCGTACCGTGACCCTAATGTTTCCTGCTAGTGATGAAACACGGCTGTATGCCAGCCACGATGCACCCGTTACCCGGGTGATGTTCAACCCGGGCGATGAGGTGGAAAGCCATGAAGGCTGGACCATGACAGTCTCGCGTGTTGAGGAAAACGACGGGGTATTAACCTATATCGGTACACGCAATGATACTGGCGAAGACGAGGTGTCTCTGCGCGAAATCTTGCTCAGTCACCAGATTCGTTTTAACAAACCGCAAGACAAGCTGTTTGCTGGCCAACTTGATCGCATGGATCGTTTTGCCCTGCGCTATCGTGCGCTGACCAATCAACACCAGCAACTGCGCAGCCCATTACGCGGTCTAACCGGCATGCGTGCCGGCCTGATCCCCCATCAGCTTTACATTGCTCATGAAGTCGGTCGCCGTCATGCGCCACGCGTATTGCTTGCCGATGAAGTCGGCTTGGGTAAAACCATTGAAGCGGGCATGATCATCCACCAGCAGGTGCTGGCAGGTCGCGCAGAGCGAGTCTTGATCGTGGTGCCCGAAACCTTGCAGCACCAATGGTTGGTCGAGATGATGCGCCGCTTTAATCTGCACTTCTCAATTTTTGATGAAGAGCGCTGTGTTGAGGCCCTAGCGGATGCCTACAACCCCTTTGATACCCAACAGTTGGTCCTGTGTTCGCTGGAGTTTTTGCGTAAAAATCGCCGTCGTGTCGAACAAGTCTGTGAGACCCACTGGGATCTGCTAGTGGTCGATGAGGCGCATCACCTGTCATGGGCACCGGATGCCCCCAGCCGCGAATACCAAATCATTGAGAGCATCGCCGAACATACACCGGGCGTGTTGCTACTCACTGCCACACCGGAGCAACTTGGCCAACAAAGCCACTTTGCTCGCCTGCGTCTGCTCGACCCAGATCGCTTCTACGATTACGACGCCTTTGTGGAAGAGGCAGTGCAATACGCGCCAGTAGCAGAAGCGGTTGAAGCTTTGCTTGCCGATGCGCCTCTGAGTGATGCGGCACAACATAGCATCCGCACCTTGCTCCAAAGCGACAATTTGGAGCAGCGCTTGGCGCTCATCCACAGTGATGATGAGTCGACTCAGCGCGATGCTCGCCAACAGTTAATTGACGATCTCATGGACCGCCACGGGACCGGTCGTGTTCTCTTCCGTAATACTCGTGCAGCAATCAGCGGATTTCCAACCAGAAAGCTGCACATGCATGCACTTACTTTACCTAAACAGTATCAAACAGCCATGCGCGTTGCCGAGATGATGGGCGGCCGTCTCGCAGGGGAACAAAAGGCGGTACAAAACCTTTATCCTGAAGACATTTATCAACAGTTCGAAGGCGACAGTGCCAGCTGGTGGGGCTTTGATCCGCGTATCGATTGGTTGCTCGATTACCTGAAAACGCACCGTAACGATAAAGTCCTGATCATTTGTTCACGGGCGCAAACCGCCTTGACCTTAGAGCAGGCGCTGCGTGAGCGCGAAGGCATTCGTGGCACTGTGTTCCACGAAGGCATGTCGATTGTCGAGCGAGACAAAGCCGCGGCTTACTTTGCCCAAGAGGAAGGGGGCGCGCAGGTGTTGATCTGCTCGGAGATCGGCTCAGAAGGCCGGAACTTCCAGTTTGCGCATCAGTTGGTGATGTTCGACTTACCCATGAACCCAGACCTTTTGGAGCAGCGTATCGGTCGTCTTGACCGTATCGGCCAGCAACAAGATATTGCCATTCACGTCCCCTATCTTGAAGGCACCGCGCAAACTATTTTGGCACGCTGGTATCACGAAGGTCTCGACGCGTTTGAAGATACCTGCCCAACCGGTCGTGCGGTGTTCGAGCAATACGGCGAGACCTTACTGACCCTGCTGGCCGCAAACCAACAAGACGACGCCCTCAGCACGCTGATCGAAGACAGCGCTGCCATGAACCAGCGCCTCAAAGCGGAAATGGAGCAAGGTCGCGATAAACTGTTAGAAATGCATTCACATGGTGGGGATGCGGCGAAACAGTTAGCGCAGACGATTGCCGACCAAGATGGCGATACCGGCTTGGTCACCTTTACCTTGGGGCTATTTGATACCATCGGCGTCAACCAAGATGACAAAGGGGAAAATGCGCTGGTAGTCACACCATCAGAACATATGATGGTTCCGAGTTATCCGGGTCTACCCATCGATGGCTGCACCATCACCTTTGATCGCGATACAGCGCTCAGTCGCGAAGACGTCCAGTTTGTCTCGTGGGAGCACCCTATCGTGCGTGGCGGTATCGACTTGCTACTGAGCGAAAACATTGGCACCACCGCAGTCTCTTTGCTCAAAAACAAAGCGCTGCCGGTGGGCACCTTGTTCCTCGAACTTATCTATGTGGTGGATGCCCAAGCGCCGAAATCAAGCGGGATTCATCGCTTCTTACCGCAAACGCCGGTACGTGTCTTGCTGGATGCGAATGGCAACGATTTATCCGCCAATGTGGAGTTTGAGGGTTTCCATCGCCAGTTAAGCCCCGTCAATCGCCATTTGGGCAGCAAAATGGTTAACTCGGTACAAAGCCAAGTTCACCGTTTGATTGAAAAAAGTGAGCCTTTAGCTGAAAAAGCACTGGGGGAGATTCAAACCCGTGCTCACCAAGAAATGGAAAGCGAGCTGACCCAAGCCTTGGCGCGTTTAGAGGCACTCAAAACCGTCAACCCCAATATCCGTGATGATGAGTTGGATGCCCTACGCGAGCAAATCAGCACCCTTTCACATCACATTCAACACGCGCAGATTGAATTGGACGCCTTGCGTCTGATTGTGGTCAGTCATCAATAATTAAGCGTTAGGCGGGGCCAGCCGGCCCCGATATATCCTATGGCAATGACAGAATACCATCCCCCCACCGAACCTTGGCTTGATATTCTCTATCAAGATGCGGATTTGGTGGTGATCAATAAACCCAGCGGTTTACTGGCCAACCCTGGCCGCGATCCGGCCCACTACGATAGTGCATGGTCACGGGTGAAAGACGCCTTTCCCGCAGCGGAGCTGGTCCATCGCTTAGATATGTCGACGTCTGGTGTGATGGCCTTTGCCGCCCACAAAGAGGCTGAGCGAAACCTTAAGGCCCAGTTCCGAGATCGTATTCCGACCAAACTTTACTACGCCGAAGTCTGGGGGCATCCTGCTGATCATGAAGGGCACATTGATTTGCCGCTGATTTGTGATTGGCCTAACCGCCCGCGCCAAAAGGTCTGCTTTGAGCATGGGAAGCCATCACAGACACACTATCGCTGCTTAAACACCTTCCCTAAGACCAGTTTGATGGCCTTGTACCCGCTGACAGGGCGCTCGCACCAGCTTCGTGTGCACATGCAATCGTTGGGACATAGCATCGTTGGCGATGAGTTTTACGCCTCTCCAGAGGCACTCGACTATGCCTCTCGCCTTCATTTGCACGCGGCCGAGCTGAGTTTATTACACCCAACAACCGGCGACGTCATGCATTTTCACGCCCCCTGTGAGTTTTATACCACGATGCCCACTAATCGACTTGCCGATGAGTATCAGCTGGCCTCACCCAGCGCGACCTAGCACCCCGAATTGCCCTCGCGTTCGCTGAAACGATTGCACAATGTGACGATATTTCGCACCCTAGAGCCATGGATTGAGACACGGAGATCAACATGGCTCAGCGTACCCCCGTCAATATCGTCTTTCTCGACCGTAACACCATTCCAGCCCATATTGTGCTGCCCACACCTCGCTCGCCCCATCACTGGCAAGCCTATGGTGAAACACAGCCTGATGAGGTCGTGTCGCGTTTGCAAGAGGCCGAGGTCGCCATCACCAATAAAGTGGTCATCGATGAGACGGTGCTCGCCGCCTGTCCTAACCTCAAACTGATTGCGGTGGCCGCCACTGGGGTGAACAATGTCGACTTAGCCGCGTGCCAAGCGCGTGGAGTGCAAGTGTGTAACGTCCAAGGTTATGCCACTCAATCGGTACCTGAACACGTCATCGCCCTGATCTTTGCACTTAAACGTCAATTGCTCGGCTACCACCTCGACGTCCAACATGGCGCATGGCAACAGCATGGTCAGTTTTGCTTTTTTACTCACCCAATCGGCAGCGTAGCCGGCAGTAAACTAGGGATTATCGGTAAAGGGGTTTTAGGCGAGGCCGTTGCACGTTTGGCACGCGCAGTCGGCATGACAGTCATGTTTGCTGAGCACCACGGAGCCACTCATTGCCGGGAGGGTTATCTACCCTTTGATGAGGTGATCAGCCGCGCCGATATCCTCTCGTTACACTGCCCGTTAAATCCGAACACCGAAGCTTTAATTAACCGTGATGTCCTCGCCTGCATGCCAAATCATGCCTTATTGATCAATACAGGACGTGGCGGGTTAGTTGATGAACACGCGCTCCTCGACGCCCTAAAAACCGGTCAAATTGGTGGCGCAGGACTAGATGTGCTGAGCGAAGAGCCAGCCCCTGATGATCACCCGCTTATCACCGCATCACTGCCGAATTTAATCGTTACTCCTCACATTGCATGGGGAGCAGATGAAGCGGTGAATCGGCTCAGCCAGCAACTGATGGATAACATTGATGGCTATCTGCGAGGCACACCACAGCACACCTTGATTAATTAACACGGCCGCCCGCTAAAGATCGCGGGCTTTTTTAATCACATCGTAAGCTTTTTGAATTTCTTGTGCTTTTTCTTTCGCCAATTCCATCATCTCAGGGGGTAACCCTTTGGCCATCAGCTTGTCAGGATGGTGTTCATTCATCAACTTACGGTATGCCTTTTTCAATTCCTGAGCAGAAGCTGAGGAATCCACACCGAGAACCTCATAGGCATCATCCACTTCACGTTGACGCGGTGGTGCTCCCGCCCCACCCGTGTGCTGGTGCCAATCTCCTTGGTAGCCTTGGCTAAATCGAAACGCGGCTTCTTGCATACGCAGACGCTGCTCAAGTTGCTGCGCGGAAAAACCCAATCCCTCCGCAATGATATACAGTAACTCACGCTCTTTCGGATGCAGCTCTCCGTCCGCAAACGCCGCTTGTACCTGCACTTCAAGGAAAAAGCTAAGCAGATCGCGCCGCCCTTGGCTTAACGCCCGGATCCCATTCAAAGTCTCTTGGAGCGGGAAATCACCGCCTTTTCCTTCTCGAAAAGCGTCTTGCGCGGATTGCCTCGCCGCCCCATGCAACTGCATGCGATCCATAATTAAGCTGGCTAGACGAATCTCTTCCTGTGTGACTTGCCCCTTGGCCTTTGCCACATGTCCCATCACAGCAAAGGTGCCATGAAAAAAGACACGTTGCGCCTCGGCACCTTGAGCACCGAAACCTCCGCCAAAACCGCCCAGTGAAGCGCGTTGTTTGGCTTTATCAAACTGATGACCTAAGAACAGGCCAAGAAAAAAACCGAATGGGCCTCCCAGTAAAATGCCGAGAAAAGCGCCAATTACCTTGCCATATAGTTGCATGCCATGGTCTCATTGCTGGTTTCACACCCTGCACATTTACAGGTGATGCCGGGCGTAAATTGATTTATGATAATCGCATTTTGCAGCCAAAGCATACTGATGCGTTGCCTTCGTGTACACCACGCTATCAGATAAAACAGGAATGTCTTCTTCAATGTCACCGACTGCACGCAGCTTTTTAGCCACCATGATTAGCCTGGCGCTCTATGGCCCAGCGCTTGCTTTTGCCAATGCGGACTCCGCCGACACACCTTGCCCGGACAGCGAGGCGCGCTGTATTCCTCCCAGTGAACAAACGCAAGATGTGAACAACGCCCCGATTCGCGTTGTGGCTGATCGCGCCGAAGCCCAATCAAACGAAAAAGCCATTTACAGCGGCAACGTTGAGGTTACCCAAGGGCATCGTAAAATGACCGCGGATACCGCTACGCTGCGCGACCCTGAGCGTATTGTCACCGCCCAAGGCGATGTGGTCTTCAATGATGGGCAAATGATGGTGACCTCAGATTACCTGCAGGCCAACCTTGACACGGAAGACACCACACTCAATAACGCACAGTACAAAATGCTGTGTACACCGGGGCGCGGTGAAGCCAAACGGGTATTTAAAAATGGTACTACCTTCTATGAAATGGAAGACGGTACCTTTACCACCTGTCCGGATGAAGATAAAAGCTGGCGCTTTTCGGCTTCTAAAATCGAAAAAGAAGAAGACAGCCTGTTCGCCGACTTGTATCACCCCAAATTTGAGGTGATGAATGTGCCCGTCTTTTACCTGCCTTATTTGCGTGTACCGGTCGAGGATGGGCGCTTAACGGGTTTCCTCTATCCATCGGTGTCGTGGAGTGATCGCGACGGGGTTGAGCTAGAAACCCCGTTTTATTGGAATATTCACCCACAACTTGATGCCACCATTACGCCGAAATACATGTCGGAGCGTGGCGTTCAGCTTAACACCAATATTCGTTATTTAGCGCCATTCGGATACGGCTCGTTATATTCCGAGTACCTTCCTGACGACCAACTCAATCCTGAACTGGATGAGCGTTGGGGCTTCAACTGGAAACACAGTGGCGTCCAAGGTCACTGGCGCTATGAGGCCGATTACAGCAAAGTCAGCGATATTGCTTACTTTCAGAATATCGACTCCGATGTGGGTAAACGGGAAGACAATACCTTGCTACAAACCGGCGAAATCAGCTATCGCGGGTTAGATTGGAATAGCACGGTACGTGTCCGAGATTTCCAAGCACTGACTGAGAATACCAGTGTCTATCGCCTCATGCCGCAGCTAGACCTTAATTACTATGCGCCGCAAACCTTGGGCTGGGCGGATATTAGCTTGCCCGCACAATTGAGCGTGTTTGCCAGTGATGACCCGAACAAACCTGAAGCCACCCGGACCCATTTGGCGCCGACCTTAAGCATTCCCTTCACGCGTCCTTGGTTTAGCGCTACCGCCGAAGCAAGCATGCTCTACACCCATTATGACCAGCGCTTTGATAACGCCTCACCGGATGCTGAGTCGACCGCCAAACTGAGTAAGTCGGTCGAGCGGAAAATCCCTACATTGCGGTTACACTCAGGGCTGGTGCTTGAGCGTAATTTCTGGGCGATGGGGCGCAACTTTAGCCAAACCCTTGAGCCACAAGTTCAGTACTTGTATATCAAGGATGTCAATCAAAGTGATATCTACAACCCAGTGAACTACAACGGGGGCGGATACGATACCGCACGCTTGCAAACCGATTACTATGGCCTATTCCGCGGTAATCAGTTCAGTAGTATCGACTTTATCAATCCCGCTAACCAGCTCACCTACGGGGCTACCACGCGCTTTTACGACAGCGGTTATAAAGAGCGCTTTAACCTGTCGTTTGGTCAAATTTATTATTTTGATCGCTCCTCGGATGACGATGTGGATGCGTTCGACTATTCCGCGTGGGCGCTCGAAGGGGAAGCTAATTTCAACGATAATTTCTTTGTTCGCGGCTCCATGCAGTACGACAGCAACTTGAGTGAGTTGCAATTCGGTAACGCGATTGCTGAATATCGACAAAGCGGCTTTTACGCGCAAACCAGCTATCGTTACGTGGCGCAGGACTACATAGTGTCGACCTTGCCAAACCGAGATATCAGCAAGCTAACTGACGATGGGTTGTCGCAAGCAGGGATCGTGACAGGCTTCCCACTTTGGAATGGGCTGAGCTTTAAAGGGCAATACTGGCGCGATCTTACCCAAGATGTCATGCTGGAAAACCAGTTTAGCCTGACTTATCGCTCCGACTGCTGGGTCATTGGACTGAGCTACAATGAGTACTTGCTCTCGCGCTCTAACATCAACAGCGATCCTGAATACGACAACAACGTCACCCTCTCGTTTAGTCTGCTGGGTCTCGGCGCACAAAGCGGTTTCAATTTCAGTACAGACTCAGGAAACGCCCTTGGCTACCGCGATCCTTTTGCGCTGAAGAACTAACACGGCGCACTGTGGTCTGGACAGTAGAACGATTTTTTTAGAAGTGGACAAAGCATGAACAAATGGAGTCACGCCCTCATCACTGGCGTTTTAGTGTTGCTTACACCTTTTTCCCACGCAGCGCCCAAAGAGCTGGATAGCGTGGTCGCTGTAGTTAACGACGGGGTTGTGCTGAACAGTGATATGGAAGCCATGCGTCGCACCGTGACCCTGAACGCACAACAAAATGAGCGTCAATTGCCGCCAGCTTCTGTGTTGGAAGAGCAAATGCGCGAACGCTTAATTGTTGAAGAGCTGCAATTACAAGAAGCGAAGCGTTTAGGCATTCAAATTGACGATAGCCAGCTACAGCAGGCAATTACTAATATCGCCAAAGAACAGTCGCTGAGCCTTGATGAGCTGCGCAAACAAGTTAGCGCGCAAGGTACCTCTTGGGCGCAATACCGCGAACAAGTGCGCCGCGAGCTGACAATTTCAGAAGCACGCAATGCCCAAGTGCGTCGTCGGATCAGTATTTTGCCGCAAGAAGTCGAATCCTTGGCTAAACAACTGAACGAACAGCAATTGCAAAAAGTGCGCTACAAGCTGTCTCACATCCAACTAAAGCTGGATGATGACGCGGATAAAGCCACGCGCGAAGCCGTGAAAAAGCAAGCATTTGAGCTTGTCGACAAACTACGCCACGGTGGAAAAGTTGCTGATTTGGCCATGGCATACTCGAAAGGGCCGAAAGCGCTCGACGGGGGAGATTGGGGTTGGCTACGTTTAGAGGAAATGCCAACCATCTTTGCCGACCAGATCAGTAACCAAGGGAAAGATGCCATTATTGGCCCCTTCCGCAGTGGTGTGGGCTACCATATTCTTAAAATCACCGATGTAGAAGGACTCGAGACCGTCGCGGTGACTGAGGTAAAAGCGCGTCATATTTTGATTAAGCCATCGATTGTCCTTAGTGACAAAGGTGCGCAAAAAGAGCTGAATGACATCATCGCCCAGATCAAACGGGGTGATCAGAGTTTTGCCGATTTGGCCAAACAGTACAGTGATGACCCTGGCTCGGCCGTCAATGGGGGTGACTTAGGCTGGTCAACCACAGATGTCTATGTCCCTGCCTTTAAAGCCAAAGTGGATGCCCTTCCACAAGGCCAGATCAGCGAGCCATTCAAAACGGTACATGGCTGGCATATTGTTGAAGTCACCGACCGTCGCGAAGTGGATAAAACCGATGCAGCGGTGAAAAACCGAGCCTATCGTATGCTGTTTAACCGCAAGTTTAACGAAGAAGCACAAGCATGGTTGCAAGAGTTACGCGCCGGTGCGTACGTTGAGGTACTCGGCGATGACCGTTAAGCGTATTGCCATCACCCCGGGAGAGCCTGCGGGGATTGGCCCTGATTTAATTTTAGCGATGGCACAACATCCTTGGCCACACCAACTGGTGGTGGTGGCCAATCGAGACATGTTGGTAGAACGCGCCAAGACACTTGGTCTATCAGTGACGCTTGAGCACTACGACGCCACGCAGCCAGCCACGCCACACCAAGCCGGTACGCTGATTGTCGAAGATATACCGCTCGGCGCGCCTGTAGTAGCGGGCCGATTAGATGAAGCCAATGGCCGCTACGTGCTTGAAACACTGACACGCGCTGCTGAAGGGAATCTCAACGGTGAATTTGCTGCCATTGTCACTGGCCCCGTTCACAAAGGCATTATCAACCGTGCTGGTGTTTCATTTAGCGGTCATACGGAGTTTTTTGCCCAACACGCGAACGTCAATCAGGTCGTGATGATGCTGGCCACTGAAGGCTTGCGTGTCGCACTCGTGACTACCCATATCCCGCTCGCCTACGTCGCCAAAGCGATCACCCGAGAGCGTCTGCATGATGTGATTGCGATTTTGCATCAAGACTTGCAAGAGAAATTCGCCATCAAGCAGCCACGTATTTATATCTGTGGTCTCAACCCGCACGCAGGGGAAGACGGCTGTCTGGGTCGCGAAGAAATTGACATCATTGAACCTGCGCTCGACGAGTTACGCGAGCAAGGGATGGACTTGGTCGGACCGCTCCCTGCTGATACGCTTTTCCAAGAGAAATATCTGCAAGATGCCGATGCTGTACTGGCGATGTATCACGACCAAGGCTTACCTGTGTTAAAATTCAAAGGATTTGGGCGCTCAGTGAATATCACTTTGGGTCTCCCTTTTATCAGAACATCAGTAGATCATGGTACCGCACTGGATTTAGCAGGTACTGGTACGGCGGATACAGGAAGCCTGCGGACGGCCATCTCCCACGCCATTGAATTAGTAGATAGCAAAGCATGAGCGATAAAGTCCACCAAGGCCACCGCGCCAGAAAACGTTTCGGACAAAACTTCCTAAACGACCCTTACATCATTGACGGCATTGTTTCGGCCATCAATCCGCAATCCGGTGAAAATCTGGTTGAGATTGGTCCGGGACTGGGCGCGTTGACTGAGCCTGTCACTGAGCAAGTGGATCATCTAAACGTGGTCGAGCTTGACCGCGATCTGGCCGCCCGCCTGCGTAGCCACCCATTTATGGCCAGCAAGTTAACCGTTCACGAAGCGGATGCGATGCAGTTTGATTTTGCCGAGCTTGCCAAGCAAGGGCCTTTGCGGATTTTCGGTAATCTGCCTTACAACGTCTCGACCCCTTTGATGTTCCATCTGTTTTCATTTGCAGGCCATGTGCAAGACATGCACTTTATGTTGCAAAAGGAAGTGGTAAACCGCTTGGCGGCGGGTCCAGGAACCAAAGCGTACGGTCGATTAACCGTTATGGCGCAATATTACTGTCAGGTCATTCCGGTACTAGAAGTCCCACCCAGCGCGTTTAAACCTGCGCCTAAAGTGGACTCGGCTGTGGTTCGCCTCATCCCACACAAAACGCTGCCGCACCCTGCAACGAGCATGCAATGGTTAGAGCGCGTTTGTCGTGAGGGCTTCAACCAACGCCGTAAAACCATACGTAACGGTTTCAAATCCTTGGTGAGTGTGGACACACTGACCGAGCTCGGTATTGATCCTAGTTTGCGACCGGAGCATTTGACGCTGGAGCAGTTTGTCAACTTGGCAAACTGGCTGGACGCCAACCATCAACAATAAACAGGAGCCTTGACTTGCAAGCCACCGATAACCCGCAATTCGAGATTAATATCGCGACCCAATACGTCGAAGATCAATCCGAGCCGGACAACGAGCGCTTTGTGTTTTCTTACACCGTCACCATTAAAAACCAAGGTGATGCGCCCGCACAGTTGATGCGACGCAAGTGGTTAATCACAGATGCCAACGGTAAAGAGCTCGAGATTGAGGGCGAAGGCGTGGTGGGAGAGCAACCCAGTATTGCCGCGGGAGAAAAGTATACCTATACCAGTGGCACCATCATTGAAACGCCTGTGGGCGTGATGCAGGGTTTCTATACCATGCAAGATCAAGCCGATAACCAGTTTAAAGTGGAAATTGAGCCGTTCCGCCTCGCGCTCCCTAACATTCTTCACTAACGTCCCTCAAGGAGGCCACACATGGCTACCTATCTTATCGGGGATATTCAAGGTTGTTACCAAGAACTACGCGCGCTGTTGGCGCGCGTTGATTTCTCCCCCGCTCACGATACCCTCTATGTCGCTGGTGATTTGGTCGCTCGCGGGCAGGACTCCTTATCCGTATTGCGCTATCTTCATGGGCTCGGCGCGTCAGCCAAGATAGTCCTTGGCAACCACGATCTGCATCTATTAGCCGTTGCACACGGGATTAAACCGGCCAAGCCAAAAGACCGTACCCAGCCGATCCTCGACGCGCCAGACCGAGAAACATTGCTTCAATGGTTAGCGGCTCAGCCTCTGTTAATCGACGAATCAGCGCGAGACGACGGTGGCTTTTTGCTGACCCACGCGGGGATTAGCCCACAATGGGATAAAGCGACGGCTGTCGCCTGCGCGCGTGAAGTCGAAGCCATACTGCACAGCAATGAGCAAGCGTGGTTATTACGACATATGTATGCGGATCAACCCGATCACTGGGAGGAAACGTTGGAAGGCCTGCCTCGCTACCGCTATATCATTAATAGTTTGACCCGGATGCGATTTTGCTGGCCCGATGGTCGCCTCGATATGCAATGCAAGCTACCTCCCTCGAAAGCGGCAGATACTGGTCTCATCCCTTGGTTTGCGGTGGCGCGCCAACAACCACTGGGACACGCGATTGTGTTTGGCCATTGGGCGGCTTTAGGGGGAACCATCCAGCCCGGCTTATACGGGCTGGATACAGGCTGTGTTTGGGGCGGTGAGTTAACCTTGCTGCGTTGGGAAGACAAGGTTTGCTTTACCCAACCAGCGCTCAATAACGGTGCTTAACCACGCTCCCAAACCGTAAAAGTCAGTGGGTGGGCGTTTTTCTCGTCCGGTGCATGAGTTTCACTAGCCACTTGCGTCCACCCTTCACCCCAATCAGGGAAACGAGTATCGCCTTCAACATGGGTGTCGATAAAGGTGAGATACAAGCGGTCTGCGCGCGGTAAAAACGCGTCATAAATGGTCCCACCGCCAATCACCATCACCTCAGCCACATCGCCCACCGCGGCCAGCGCCTGCTCAGGCGAAGCGACCACGGTCACACCGTCTGGTTGATAGTCAGGATCGCGGCTGATCACAATATTGGTACGCTTTGGTAAAGGGCGGCCAATCGACTCAAAGGTTTTACGCCCCATCACCACAGGATGCCCTAGGGTGGTGCGCTTAAACCACGCTAAATCAGCCGGCAAATGCCAAGGCATCTGGTTATCTTTTCCAATTACTCGGTCTTTTGCCATTGCGGCAATTAAGCTGACTCGCATTACGCTGGCCTCATTGAATTAAATCACTGGTCGGCGACGATAAAATAATAACCCCGGCATCGCAAGACCAATGGCTAATGCGGCCAAGATAAACCCAGCGCTAATCAAATTCTCCATCAAGCTGGCCCACAAGGTCGGCGTGTATCCTTGGTTATTGATAGTCACCAAGGCGATCATCGCTTTAAACGCGTAAACGCCGGGGATCATGGGAATAATGGCGGCGACGGTAAATACCTTAGGATGGGCCAGAAAGCGCTGAGACCAATACACCCCTAAAAACCCGATGGTGGTGGCGCCCGCGAGCGTCGCCCACTCGATAGCCATACCCGACTCCATCAACACAAACCTTAGCCCATGACCAATCGCGCCGCCGTAAGCGCAGTATTTGAGCGCTTTGGCAGGCACATTGAAGACCAAGGCAAACCCCACCGCGGGGATCATGGCAAAAAACATATCTTCCAATAGGGCAAGCAGCAAACTCATAACCACCCCCATGCGCCGACAAGATTCATCGCCCCGACAATACCGAGCGCGGTGGCGAGGGTCAGTAACGACGCCATGGTCCAGCGTGCAATCCCCATATCGACAAATCCTTTCACCATGTCAGAGACCGCGTTAATGAGCGGATAACCCGGCACCAACATCAACACCGACGATGCCATGATCAGAAAAGGTTCATTGCCCCAATTCATCACCGTCCCCACGCTTGAAATTAAGGTGGTCACCATGGCGGTAAGCGCAAAAGTGAGCAAAGGATTAAACTGACGGTGGGCAAGTAGTTGGCGCACACGCATGCCGCACGCCGATGCGACAAAGGTTAAGGCAAAGATAACCGCATCACCACCGGCCAACCGGCTAAACGCGGCACAGGAAAGCCCTATCATGCCCACCACTAGCCAAGGAGGATAACGATGAGGCTTGATGCGGGTGAGACGCTTACGCACCGCTGGCGCGTCGAGAATGCCCTTTTCCGCGAGGATCACCGTGCGCTGAATATCCGTTACCACCTGCATATTGATCCCGCGGTCGGGGCACTGTCTCGCCGTGGTAATGCAATGGCCGCGGTTCAAGGTGGTGACCACCAATGAACTGGCTGATAGCGCGAGCTCGACACTGTCTAGCCCCAACGCTTTGCCCAAGCGAATGCTAACATCGCTCACCAGTTTACTCTCTGCACCATGTTGCAAAAGTCGCTGCCCGACTTCTATGACCAAACGTGAAATCGCACGCTGTTCTGGTTCGGTTAACCGTCTCGTCACCCGCTATCCCTCTCGCCTTTATCTACTGTCGCAGTATTGATGAATAACTGCTTAAAATCTTTGATGCAAATAAAACACCTCCGATTTCCTTGTCGGAATTGGGCAGCGTACCTTTTTCTGCGCTCAGCCAATACAGCGGCGATCAAACATGGCGACGATAGGCATAAAAAAACCGCTGCTCGTGAGCAGCGGTTGTCAGATTAAGGCTTGTAGATGATTTCGACGTCGTAGTCGTCTTCATCCCAATCGTCCCAATCATCGTCGTCATCGTCCGACTGATTGAGTTTCTTCTCGTGGTAATCATCCCACTTGAAGGCCACCGTTTCATCCTCTGGTTCAACCTCTGGCGTCGGTGCCGGTAAGGTATCAATAAAGCCCATCAGATCGTAAATCAGTGGCTGGACGTTCGCCTTGTTGATCGCAGAGATCGCGTAATATTTATCATCCCACGCGAGCGCCTCTAACACACGGTCGATTTGCTCTTGCGCCTGCTCTTCTGGCATGAGGTCGACTTTGTTAAAGACCAACCAACGCGGCTTATCTGCCAGCTTCTCACTGTATTGGTTTAACTCATCAATGATGGTAAACGCATTGTCGACCGGATCGGTACCATCCACAGGCATTAGATCAATCATGTGCAACAAGACACGGCAGCGCTCAAGGTGTTTCAAGAAGCGAATACCCAGTCCCGCGCCATCGGCAGCCCCTTCAATCAGGCCCGGAATATCCGCCACAACAAAGCTTTTATCGGCAGCGACACGGACCACGCCAAGGCTTGGCACCAAGGTGGTAAAGGGGTAATCAGCGACCTTTGGTTTAGCTGCCGACACCGCGCGAATAAAGGTTGATTTACCCGCATTCGGCAAGCCTAACATGCCCACATCGGCGAGGAGCAACAGCTCTAGGCGCAGCTGACGGACTTCCCCTTTAGTCCCCATGGTTTTTTGGCGTGGCGCGCGGTTGACGGATGATTTGAATCGGGTATTACCCAACCCATGGAAGCCGCCTTTTGCCACCATGACTTTCATGCCATGTTGGGTCAAATCGGCAATCACTTCACCAGTATCTTCATCGACAGCACGGGTACCAACAGGCACATTCAGCACCAAATCATCACCGCGTTTTCCGGTACAGTTACCACCGCGACCATTTTCACCACGCCCTGCGGCATGAAAGCGCTCGAATTGGTAATCAATCAGGGTGTTAAGGTTCTCGTCGGCGAGCAGGTATACATCACCGCCATCGCCACCGTCGCCGCCATCTGGGCCCCCTTTGGGCACATACTTTTCACGTCGGAAGCTGACGGTACCATTGCCGCCGTCACCCGCGTCTACGCGAATTATCGCTTCATCTACAAACTTCATGCTAACTTCTCCGCACCAGCGGCCAGAAACATCTCGTTCCCGGGCTGCTAGCCTTATCCCAGATTGGTGTGTGGCGATCTTATCGATCTTAGGATCAATTTTCAGCCTTGGCTGACTTTCTGCTTACCGTGGATTGGCGGCGGCTCGACGAGGGATCACCAGACACAATAAAAAGCCCCGCCAAGTGGCAGGGCTTCAAAATTCGCTTGGCGTTGAAACTTATTCAGCTTCGATAGTAACGAATTTACGGTTCTGAGGACCTTTAGTCTCGAACTTCACTTTACCGTCGGTCAAAGCGAATAGAGTGTGGTCTTTACCGCAACCTACGTTAGTACCTGCGTGGAATTTAGTACCACGCTGACGCACGATGATGTTACCTGCTAGAACAGACTCACCACCGAAACGCTTAACACCTAGACGTTTACTTTCTGAATCGCGGCCGTTTTTAGTAGAACCGCCAGCTTTTTTGTGTGCCATCTCTTCTCTCTCCTAACTCTTAAGCGCTGATGCCAGTGATTTTCACTTCAGTGAACCACTGACGGTGGCCCATTTGCTTGCGAGAATGTTTACGACGACGGAATTTGACGACTTTCACTTTATCGCCACGACCGTGGGTAACAACTTCCGCTGTTACTTTACCGCCACTAACAAATGGCGCGCCAACTTTAACGTCTTCGCCGTTTGCTACTAGCAGCACGTTGTCAAATTCAACACTTTCGCCAGTTTCAACGTCTAGCTTTTCCAAGCGAATAGTCTGGCCTTCGCTTACTCGGTGTTGCTTACCACCACTTTGGAAAACTGCGTACATGGTTTACTCCGCATTTCCGCACGGCCTACTGCGTTTAATATTTGAGCAGTAAGGGGTGCGCATATAATTCATCAATAGGGCGCGAATTCTACGGTAGAAATTGATTTGAGGCAAGAGGGGATCGCAAGAAAATTGGTGAAAAGCTGCTCAGCATAGATTCCCACACTTTTTGCAGGCCTGAGAGCTATCTCGTCGCACGTGATTTGGTGTACCATTGATACCTTAAACACCCGCGCTAGCGCCGATACTGACCCTGAAAGTACGCCAACGCTGATACGTCATGCGTCTTTCATCCATCACGTCGTAGAAACGTGCAGTTTTGTGGCGGCAAGCAAGCAACTAGGACAAAGCCCGGATTTTATTCATGGATTTCAAATCAATCCAAGCCTTGATCAGTGATGACATGGCGCAGGTCGATCAAAAAATACTGGCTCAACTCAATTCTGACGTCGCGCTTATTAACCAACTTGGCTTTTACATCGTAAACAGCGGGGGTAAGCGCTTACGCCCTATGTTGGCGGTTCTTGCGGCGCGAGCCCTTGGGTATCAAGGTGAAAAGCACACCACAGCGGCCGCGTTTATTGAGTTTATTCATACCGCTACCTTGCTTCATGATGATGTGGTCGATGAATCGGATTTACGCCGTGGCAATGCAACGGCCAATGCCATGTTCGGTAATGCCGCCAGTGTGCTGGTCGGCGACTACATCTACACCCGCTCATTCCAAATGATGACCAGTTTGCGCTCATTGAAGATATTGGATCTGATGAGTGAGGCCACCAATGTTATTGCCGAAGGGGAAGTGCTGCAGTTAATGAACTGTAACGACCCAAATACCACCGAAGCGAGCTACATGCAGGTGATCTACTCTAAAACCGCACGTCTTTTTGAGGCAGCGACCCAGGTCGGGGCCATTCTCAACGACGCGGATCCGGAGACAGAAAAAGCCTTCCAAGACTATGGCCGCTATTTGGGAACGGCGTTTCAGCTGATTGATGATGTCATGGACTACACCAGCGCGGATGACGAAATGGGTAAACATGCCGGCGATGATCTAGCCGAAGGGAAACCGACGCTCCCTTTGTTGCATGCGATGCAACACGGCACTGAGCATCAATCGGCTATGATCCGCGAAGCCATTGAGAAGGGGAATGGACGGGACAAACTCGAGACGATTTTGGCCTGCATGGACCAATGTGGCTCCTTGTCCTATACCCGTGAGCGTGCAGAGCAAGAATCAGAAAAGGCGATTCGCGCCCTAGATGGTTTAGCAGATTCGGATTACAAGGCCGCCTTAGTCGCGTTGGCAAAATTGGCGGTTAACCGGAATAAGTAACCACACGCGTCTATCGCTATTTAGCGACAAGCAAGCATAAAAAACGGCGCATATCGCGCCGTTTTTTCATCGATGAAGGGGCTATTTCGCCGCGAATTCTTCACCCATTTGAATGTCTTTACGCAAGGTGTCGAGCATATCGTCCATCGCTTTTTGCTCAAACGCGCTCAGCTCACCGATGCTCAAGATTTCTTCCACACCGTTTTTACCCAGACGCACCGGTTGGGCAAAGAAGCGCGCGTGCTGACCATCGCCTTCCACGTAGGCACACTCCACCACATTTGACTCACCTTGTAGCGCGCGCACTAGAGATAGGCCGAAACGGCACGCTGCTTGCCCCATCGACAAGGTCGCAGAGCCGCCACCTGCTTTGGCTTCGACAACTTCTGTGCCCGCATTTTGGATACGTGGCGTAAGTGCTGCGACTTCTTCGTCAGTAAAGCTCACTCCTTTCACCTGAGACAGCAAAGGCAAAATGGTAACGCCCGAGTGACCGCCGATCACCGGAATGGAAACCTCACGCGGATCCATGCCTTTTAGCTCACCAATAAAAGTTTCAGAGCGAATCACATCCAAGGTGGTGACGCCGAACAATTTGTTTTTATCGTAGACGCCTTTGGCTTTGAGGACATCCGCCGCAATCGCCACTGTCGTGTTCACAGGGTTGGTGATAATACCGACACACGCTTTCGGGCAAACATCGGCAATTTTTTCCGCCAAGGACTTAACAATACCGGCGTTTACGTTGAACAGATCTGAGCGGTCCATGCCAGGCTTACGGGCGACGCCAGCAGAAATCAAGACCACGTCCGCGCCTTCCAGCGCTGGGGTTGGGTCTTCACCGCTGTAGCCTTTAATAGAAACCGGGGTTGGGATATGGCTTAAATCCACAGCTACCCCAGGGGTAACCGGTGCGATATCGTACAGAGCCAAGTCGGAACCCGCTGGCAGGTTATTTTTTAGCAGTAGGGCTAACGCCTGACCAATGCCTCCCGCGGCGCCAATCACAGCAACTTTCATGTCGTTCTCCTTTCGATATTTCTTATAGTCCGGATCCGGTCCGGCTTCTGTTCGGGCACAAATCGCCACGTAATGGTGCGAACTGTGGGCTCATCATATGCCCGCCTATGCGTGCACTCAAGCGTCAAGCGGTGATGATCAGCCAAAGCTCTCATTTTTCTTTTTGCTGCGTTGAAATCGCGTGAATCGAGTTAGGAACAGTGATGCTGTCGCCAATTTGTGGGGTCAGCAATTGCCCTTCGGTGAATGTATATGCAAAATAGCCACTCGTTTGTCATTGCGAGTCAGCCGTCATGCGTAACTCAGAAAAACAAGACCAATTGGTTCGGGCGTTTAAAGCCATCCTCAAAGAAGAAAAGTTCAGTTCTCAGGGCGAGATCGTGGAAGCCTTACGTGCTCAAGGATTTGAGGGCATTAACCAGTCGAAAGTGTCGCGCATGTTGACCAAGTTCGGCGCTGTACGTACCCGAAATGCCAAGATGGAGATGGTGTACTGCCTTCCTATCGAATTAGGCGTGCCGACCACGGGCAGCGCATTGCGCGAGCTGGTGATGGAAATCGACTATAACGAAGCGGTTGTCGTCATTCACACTGGTCCAGGCGCGGCACAATTAATTGCCCGTTTACTGGACTCTCTTGGCAAGGCAGAAGGGATTTTGGGCGCAGTCGCTGGGGATGACACCATCTTTATCACACCAACCCGTGGCACCACCACAGAGGCACTTTTTGAAGCCGTCTGTGACCTGTTTGAATACCACTACTAATCTTTTTATCAGGCAGCGTGATCCCGCTGCCTGTCTGTCTTTTCCCCTCTTTGCTACACACCTTTTCACACAAAAGCGATAACATCCTTTTAATTTTTCTTTATCGCTCTGTTACTATCGGCGTTTGACCGCCAACAATCGATTAACGCATTGGCCACCCATCGGCCCATTATAATTAACGGTTAGGTACTCATCGTTGACACTGATGTCATTGTCTACAGGCTATGCTTTGTGACAGAGAGTACCCTTTTCTCGGGACATTGCTGCCGCTCTCGCGGTGCAAATGATAATAAGGACAAACTGCATGACGAAGACAAGTCAATCGTCTCCTGATGTGCAAGACATGGTCGCGCAAGCGGATACAGGTGCGCGCTCACCTCATGGACTGCCGGGACGCATTTTATGGCTGGTACCACTTTTTTGGTCACTGTTTCAGCTATGGTATGCCTCACCTCTCCCCTTTATGCTCGATTTTGGTGTCCTCAATGACACCGAAGCACGCGCCGTTCACCTCGCTTTCGCGATGTTCTTGGCCTACACCGCTTATCCTGCATTAAAAACCTCTCCCCGCGATCGTATCCCCCTACTCGACTGGGTATTCGCCTTAGCGGGAAGCTTTGCCGCAGGGTATTTATTCTTATTTTATAACGATCTAGCTGGACGCGCCGGCGCTTATACCGACGTGGATATCACGGTCGCAGCCATTGGTATGGTGTTGATGCTTGAGGCGACCCGCCGTGCACTTGGCCCGCCATTAATGGTGGTCGCCGGTGTATTCTTGCTCTACACCTTCGCCGGTCCCTATATGCCGGATGTGATCGCACACAAAGGGGCGAGCTTAAATAAAGCCATGTCGCATCTGTGGCTCACCACCGAAGGGGTTTTCGGGGTGGCGCTGGGCGTCTCTACCTCGTTTGTATTCCTGTTTGTCCTATTCGGGGCATTACTCGATCGTGCCGGTGCTGGCGGCTACTTCATTAAAGTGGCCTTCTCACTACTCGGTCACATGCGCGGTGGCCCCGCCAAAGCCGCAGTGGTCGCGTCCGGCCTGTCCGGTTTAGTCTCGGGTTCATCAATTGCCAACGTAGTGACTACCGGGACCTTTACCATTCCCTTGATGAAACGTGTAGGTTTCCCGAGCCATAAAGCCGGCGCGGTTGAGGTAGCCGCCTCGACCAATGGCCAGCTCACCCCACCCATTATGGGAGCTGCAGCATTCTTGATGGTGGAATACGTGGGGATTTCCTACGTCGAGGTGATCAAAGCCGCACTGCTTCCTGCACTGATCTCTTACATTGCCCTAATTTACATCGTGCACTTAGAAGCGTGTAAGGCTGGGATGCAGGGCCTACCGCGCCGCCACACCAGCACCTTGCTACAAAAACTGTTCTCATTTATGACCGTGTTTGTGGGCTTACTGGTCCTCAGCGCTGCGGTCTATTACGGTATCGGTTGGACCAAAGATGTATTCGGTGCCATGGCAACCGTTATCATTGGCCTGCTGACACTAATCGCTTATGTGCTGTTGGTGCGCTATTCCGCTCAGTACAAATCCGAAGCGGCAGAAGACCCTGCTGCTGCCGATTTGTCTGAGGTACCAGAGCCGGGCCCAACCGTACGTTCTGGCTTGTACTATTTGTTGCCTATTGGCGTATTGGTTTGGTGTTTGACCGTCGAACGCTTCTCACCGGGTTTGTCCGCATTTTGGGCGACCGTGTTTATGATCTTTATCATTCTCACCCAGCGCCCGCTGATTGCTTACTTCAATCAACGGACCAACTTTAAAGAAGAAATCCGCGACGGTGTGGTCGATCTGGCCGAAGCCTTTGTGACCGGTGCGCGTAACATGATTGGTATCGGTGTTGCCACCGCAGCTGCGGGGATTGTGGTGGGTACCGTCACCCTCACTGGCATCGGTCTAGTGATGACGGACTTTGTCGAGTTTATCTCCGGCGGCAACATCTTCTTGATGCTGCTGTTTACCGCGGTCATCAGCTTGCTATTGGGGATGGGTCTACCGACTACCGCCAACTATATCGTGGTCTCCACGCTGATGGCGCCCGTGATTGTTACCTTAGGCGCACAACAAGGGCTGATCATTCCGTTGATCGCGGTACACTTGTTCGTATTCTACTTTGGTATCCTTGCCGATGACACGCCACCGGTCGGCTTGGCCGCCTTTGCCGCGGCGGCCATTGCTAAATCCGACCCGATACGTACCGGTGTGCAGGGCTTTACCTACGACATCCGTACCGCCATCCTGCCGTTTATGTTTATTTTCAACACCCAGTTGTTGTTGCTAGACCTAGAGGGCCCTATTCACCTGATCTTAACCGTGGTGTCGGCAACCATCGCAATGCTGGCTTTTTCCGCCGCAACACAAGGGTGGTGGCTCACTAAGAATAAATGGTGGGAAACCGCACTGCTTCTAGTGATCACCTTCTCGCTCTTCCGCCCTGGCTTTTGGTGGGACGAAGTATACCCACCGACCACCAGCTATCCGGGCACTGAGTTAGTGCGTATCGCTGGCACCTTGCCTGAAGGCGAGCCGTTACAGCTTGAAGTGGAAGGGGAAAACTTCTTTGGAGAGCAGATAGCGAAACATGTCGTGCTCCCCATCGATCACAGCTTGGAAAGCGGCGAAGCACGCGTCAGTGACACAGGCCTCATGCTCCGTGAAGAAGATGGCAAACTTTTGGTAGATATGATTCAGTTTGGCAGTGATGCAGACAAAGCAGGCATCGATTTTGACTGGCAAATCAAAGCCGTGACTGTCGACAATGTCCGCCCATGGAAAGAATGGGTCTTCGTGCCAACTTTGTTGCTCTTGGCATTACTCGGCTGGAATCAACGCCGTCGCATTCGCCAA
The DNA here is from genome assembly GCF_001722075.1 of Salinivibrio sp. SS2. NCBI lineage: Bacteria > Pseudomonadati > Pseudomonadota > Gammaproteobacteria > Vibrionales > Vibrionaceae > Salinivibrio > Salinivibrio sp. SS2. The sequence goes on from NZ_MEBP01000098.1 coordinate 29,635, forward strand.
GCCTAGTGTTAAGGGCACGTGTTTTACCGCGTGCCCTTTTCTTTTTTAGACCGTAAAGGATATCGCTATGTATAAACACATCTTGGTTCCGGTTGACCTCAATGATGAGAGCTTTGCTGACAAGGCCGTCGATCATGCCGTCTGGCTGGCCAGCCAATCTGGCGCAAAAATACACCTACTGACTGTGCTGCCGGGCATTCATAATTCGATGGTGGCCTCTTATTTCCCGGAAGACGCCGCCAACAAAATGAAACGCGATATGAAGCGAAACTTACAAGGCTTTGCGGATAAATACGTGCCAAAAACTATCGCCTGTGAGGTGTCGATCGCGGAAGGAAAGCCTTACAAGGGGATCATTAAAACCGCCGAGCGTATTGGCTGCGATCTCATCGTGATGCCAAGCCACAAACGTTCACGTGTCAATAAGATGATGCTCGGCTCCGTCGCCGCCAAAGTGCTCGAAGGGGCGACAGTGCACGTGATGGTACTCAAACCTTAGTGTGTAGTGCTCAGGCATGCCTACGCTTGCCTGAGCGCCGTTCATCGTTCGCGTTGATCATAGCCCCAACGTGGTACCAGCTGTTGCTCTGCGCCGATATGATCCAAAATACGCGCCACCATAAAGTCGACGAGATCGTCTATTGACTGGGGTTGATGATAAAAACCCGGCGCAGCTGGCATAATCGTCACCCCCATTTGCGACAGCTTGTGCATGTTCTCAAGATGCAAGGTCGAAAATGGCGTCTCACGCACCACCAACAGAAGTTGTCCGCGCTCTTTGAGCACCACATCCGCCGCCCGTTCAATCAAGTTATCGGACAAACCATGCGCAATCGACGCCAATGAACCGGCGGAGCAAGGGCATACCACCATTTGCTTCGGTGCCGCTGACCCTGAGGCAACTGGCGAAAACCAATCCTCTTTGCCACACACCACTAGCTTATCCGTGTTGCACTGTAAATGTTCCACCAATACCTTTTTGGCCGCGTCAGGCCCGGCAGGCAATTTCAGGCCATGTTCGGTGGCTAACACCACACGTGCTGCCGATGAGATCAATAAGAAAACCTGATAATCCTGTGCAAGCAGGCATTCGAGCAAACGTAGCCCGTATGGCGCGCCAGATGCACCTGTCCACGCCAGTGTGATGCGTTTATCCGCCATGCTTTTCCCCTTTATCGCCGAGCGCGTTAAGCAGCTTGTCGTGAATACCACCAAAGCCACCATTACTCATCACCAACACGGTATCGCATGCTTGGGCTTGCTCACATAAAGCGGTTACCAACCCATCAATATCGGCATGAATATGCGCCGGCTGCTCGCAGCTATCCACCACCGCTTCAAGCGACCAATCCAGTCCTTGGGGTTGGAACAAGAACACTTGGTCAGCACGAGCCAACGACGCCGCCAGCGTGTCTTTGTGAACCCCTTGCTTCATGGTATTGGAACGTGGCTCTAACACCGCCAGAATACGGCCATTACCGACTTTCGCACGTAACCCCTCAAGGGTCAGTCGGATCGCCGTCGGGTGATGAGCAAAGTCATCATACACAGTGACACCGGCTTGCTCGCCGCGCCACTCAAGACGTCGCTTGGTATTGATAAAGGTCTCAAGCGACTGACAGGCTAAGTCAGGCGTCACGCCCACATGACGCGCTGCCGCAATGGCCATTAACGCATTACGCACATTATGATCGCCAACCAAGTCCCAGTTCACATCCCCAACATGCTCGCCGGCAAAATACACCGAAAAATGATTGCCGGCTGGATCTTTTTTCACCGTCTGCCATTGTCCATCTGGTCCTGCATAAACGCATTCACTCCAGCACCCCATGGCAAGCGTCTCTGCGACATTGGCATCGTCCGAGGGCGCAATGATTTGCCCAATCCCCGGCACAGTTCGCACCACATGGTGGAATTGCTTTTGAATCGCGGCCAAATCATCAAATATGTCGGCATGGTCGAACTCAAGGTTGTTGATCACCAAGGTTTTCGGTTGGTAATGAACAAACTTGGAGCGTTTATCAAAAAACGCGCTGTCATATTCATCGGCTTCTACCACAAAAAATGGGCTATCGCCCAATCGTGCCGAGCCATTAAAATTCCCCGCGACACCGCCAATCAAGAAACCAGGCGCGTAGCCGCAATCTTCTAAGATCCATGCCAACATGCTAGCGGTAGTGGTTTTACCATGTGTGCCAGAAACCGCCAGCACCCAGCGGTCTCGTAATAAGAAATCATGCAACCATTGCGGGCCTGACGTATACGGTAAGCCTTGGTTTAGTACCGCCTCAACACAGGGATTGCCACGACTCATTGCATTACCAATCACCACAAGGTCCGGAGCGGGGGCAAGCTGAGCCGCATCATAACCTTCGATAATCTCAATACCCTGAGAGTCGAGTAACGTACTCATCGGGGGGTAAACATGGCTATCAGAGCCGGTCACCCTGTGCCCCAATTGTTTTGCGAGCATCGCGGCGCCACCCATAAAGGTGCCGCAGATGCCGAGAATATGAATATGCATAGCGTTCACTGTGTTGTATTGGTTACTCAGCCATCCGGCATAAGGCTGTCATTATGCCTTGGATTGGCGCTTGGGTCTTATCGCTTGCGTACATCTGACATGGTTTTTATGTGGCGATCACACTTCCCTTGCTCCATGTATTTCTTCAGTACGATTAAAAAGTCGCTGGCGCTAGAATATCCGCGATTTTAAGAGGCAGCTGACTGCCCATGTATCCGATTGCATCAGAAAGAAAGTTCATCATCATTAAGGATTGAGAATGCCCGACATTAAGACACTCGGCGAGTATATTGTTGAGAAACAGCACGCCTTCCCGCACGCCAGCGGTGATTTATCTTCTCTTCTCGCCTCCATCCGTCTGGCCGCCAAAATTGTTAACCGTGAAGTCAACAAAGCCGGTCTGGTCGATATTGCCGGCGCGATTGGCACAGAAAACGCACAAGGCGAAGAGCAGCAAAAGCTCGATGTCTACGCCAACGAAAAGTTTAAAGCCGCCATGGAAGCCCGCGACCACGTCTGTGGTGTCGCCAGTGAAGAAGAAGACGAAGCGGTTATTTTCAACAAGCAACTCAACCGCAATGCCAAGTATGTGGTCCTCATCGACCCACTGGATGGCTCCTCTAACATTGATGTGAATGTGTCTGTTGGCACCATTTTCTCTATCTACCACCGCGTATCGCCGGTGGGTACTCCCCCCACCGAGGAAGACTTCTTACAGCCCGGCCACCGCCAAGTGGCTGCCGGTTACGTCATTTACGGCTCATCAACCATGTTGGTTTACACCACAGGCGATGGCGTGCACGGTTTTACCTATGACCCGTCGCTTGGGCTATTCTGCTTGTCGCATGAAAACATGACCATTCCCCAAGACGGTAACATCTACTCGATTAACGAAGGGAACTACATCAAATTCCCACAAGGCGTCAAAAAATATATCAAGTACTGTCAAGAAAACGTCCCTAATGAGAAGCGTCCCTACACCTCACGCTATATTGGCTCTTTGGTCGCGGACTTTCACCGCAACCTGCTAAAAGGCGGTATTTACTTATACCCCAGCACACTCGCGTATCCAAACGGCAAGCTACGCTTGCTTTACGAGTGCAACCCAATGGCGTTTATTATTGAGCAAGCTGGTGGTAAAGCGACCGATGGTACCCAGCGCATCATGGATATCGATCCGAAAGAGCTGCACCAACGCGTGCCTTTCTTTGTCGGCTCAAGCAATATGGTGGACAAAGTCGGTGAATTCCTCGAACGCTACCCCGATCACGACGATAACTAGGTGCAGTAAGACGGTGAGATTTCACCGCAAATCATGATTAAGAGGCGACCACGGCGGTCGCCTCTGTTATTTTCACGCTCGGTGGTTATAATTGGCACACACTTTTTTGATAAACAAAAGGACATCCCATGAGCCTGAACCAGGTCCCAGCGGGCAAAGATCTGCCTGAAGATATTTATGTGGTGATTGAAATTCCTGCCAACGCCGATCCAATCAAGTACGAAGTCGACAAAGACAGCGGCGCCGTATTCGTTGATCGCTTCATGGCAACGCCTATGTTCTACCCATGTAACTATGGCTATGTAAACCACACCTTGTCTTTGGACGGCGACCCAGTTGACGTGCTGGTTCCAACCCCATTCCCATTGGTACCCGGCTCAGTGATCCGCTGCCGCCCTGTTGGTGTGCTGAAAATGACCGACGAGTCTGGTGAAGATGCCAAAGTGATCGCGGTACCGCACAGTAAGCTGACCAAAGAGTACGATCACGTGAAAGACGTGAACGACCTGCCTGAGCTGCTAAAAGCACAAATCACGCACTTCTTCGAGCGCTATAAAGAGCTAGAAGCCGGCAAGTGGGTGAAAGTAGACGGTTGGGAAGATGCCCAAGCGGCAAAAGACGAAATCCTGTCTTCATTTGAGCGCGCGCAAAAATAATCGTGCCATCGCCATGAAGCTAAAAGCCCGCGTCAACACGCGGGCTTTTTTCTATTTTATTTCAAACTGATAGAGCAGATCCACCGCCTGATCGACACCGGATACCGCTTCCAGGTAGAGATCTTTCATCAATCGATAGCGCACCGTGAACACCCCTATCGCATCAAAGATCCCCACCCCATACTTCACTTCCAAGTCAGGCAGAATATATCCCGAGACCTCGACTTTTTGTTCATCGCCGGCACCAGAGGTATCGAGAGTCAGATCCTCGACCCCAAACGCCTGACCAATCTCGCCCACCAGTTTGCCACTTTGCGCCAAGCCCAAACCAATCAGCATCGAGGTCATATTGGCATCACCGGCGCCAGCATCAAGCGCGCGGCCGCGTAACAAGTATGACAAGGCATTGGCCTGTGAACCGGCCGGATCCATAAATACAGTCGCCACCGGCTCATCGGCAGGCCCTGTGAGTCGGATCCCCGCGACCACATCGCCCTCAGTGCGCTCGGGATTACGAATCGCTTCGACTTGCAAATACGGCTGGTCCACGGGGCCATTAAATAAGATCTCCCCTTTACGGATAATCAAATCTTGTCCAAATGAGCGATAGGTCCCTTCCAGCAAGCTCACGTTGCCGACAATCAAGGCGCCTTTGCGGTTATTCTTAATGTTAAGTTCACCTGCCAAACGCGACTTCAAGCCAAACGCTGCCAGCCGTACTTCATCGCCAAGCACTAAGCGCACATCCGTGACCAAATTAAAGGGAACCGCGTCTTTTTGTTCCGCGTCTTCAGGCTCATAATTTTGATTGAGGATCACCGTATCATCCGACACAGTGACTGCCGACTCCGGCAAATGTTCCACTTCAATCCGTCCCCATGGCACCTCAATATCGCCGCGAATTGCCACTTGTTCCGGGGTTGCTGAAACCGTTAAGTCAGGCGCGACATCAAGACGGACCATCGGAGGCACATTCACCCGCAATGCATCGCCCGCGACATTCAGATTAAACAACCAATCTCTCACGGTCGGCCATCGACCCTCGCCTTTGAGGCGCAAGGTGCCATCGGGAGTAATCAGCTGACCGGTTAACTGTCCTTGCTGACCATCTAGGTTGACCGTCACCTGTCCGTCATTAACATCAACCGGCGATGATAGCCCTTTCACACGTAATGCGCTGATATCAAGCTCGCCAAAGACTTGTGGCAATGTAATCGGGCCTTTAACGCGTAAGTTAGCATTCACTTCGCCATTAACATCGGCTTGTTTGTCGCCGCCGAGTAAGGGTTCCAGTTTGGCAAGTTGCACCGCATTCACGTGCACATTCCCATCAATCGTACGTGTCGACGCTAACAGATCATTCAAGGTAAAGGCTGATGCCAGTGTGCCGCCCTCAGACAAGGTGAGTGCCAGCGCGCCTTGCAGTGCATCTTGATGCCAACGCGCATTGAGGTTGGCATGCTGCCAGCCAATCACCAGTGGCGTGTCGGCCTGCTGGCGCAGATTGCCATCCGCGATATCAATCGAAGCTTGCACATCCGGCGAGGCGTCAGGCTGCCAGCGCGCATGCACCGCGGCATTGGCACGTGTATCAAGTTGCCATTCCGGCGGTAAGAAGGCAGCGATTTGCGCCGCTTCAAAGCCTTCAATTTTAGCGACGACATCACCTTGCTCGCCGATTGTCGCCGGTTGCGATAAGCACAAAGACGTTGATTGCCACTGCCAACAATGTTCGCCAACCTCGGTTTGCATATCAGCGAAACTAAACGCAATGGGTGCCGCACTTTGCTGCACAATATCGCCAAGATCGTCCACGTTCACTGATGTATTAAGCAACCGCCCTTTCCAGCCTGTCTCTCGCGCTAGCGCGCCTTCAATACGTAACGCGCCAGACGCCGGTGCCCCTTGCCAGCGCACATCTAGCTGATGAGCCGCTTCATCACCGCGCACAGTTAAATCGAGGTTATCCAAGCGCGCGGTTTGATAGCGCCCGCCCAATACCGACACCGTCAAATCACCACCCAAGCGGTCTTTCACGGCCAGATCACCGTCTACCGTTAGCTGATTAATGCGCACATCTTGCCAACGCAATTGCTTAGCATGAATCGCCAACTTTGCGGTTGGCTGCGTAAACGGCCCGCTTAGTTTCGCATCGCCGCGGATCACACCAGTGAACATGGGCAAGGATTGCGATAAGTTGGCAATATCGACCGACAGTCCCATTTGCCACTCATCACGCACTTGTCCTTGCGCCGTCACTTGGTTAGGGCCGTGTGACAGCGTCAATCCCGGTGTCGACACGCTCGGTTGACCATCGCCATCACGATCATGCGCGTTAAGCGCGCCCGCGACCGCTAGTGGCAGTTTTTGCAACTCCCCATGCACCACCAACGTAGGCACAGATACCTCCCACCCGCCTTGGGCCGTTAAGCGGCCACGATGGCTGATTGCGCCGGTTAGATCTCCTGTGATCTCTGGCCATTGCCGCTGAGGTTGGATGTTGGCAAAGCCTAACTCGGCTTGCCAAAAAGGTACGCTGGACCAATCCACGCTGGCACGACCGGCCACCTTACCTCCAAGCGTATTAGCTTCAAGCTGCGAGAGAGTCAGCGCCGTTAGATTGCCTTGGCCGGTTAAATTCAGCTGGGTGGTCGGAATCTCAGGGCCCTCGACGCCGGTTTGTAAACCGAGCTGATAGTCGGACAAATCCCCATCGGCGTGAAAGTGTAGCTCGCGTAATGCCGCGATCGCTTCCCCCGTCAGCGGCCAAGCCAAGGCTGTGCTCTGCAACTGCACCGCAAAAGGTAAGTTTGCCGCCAGCAGGTTTACCTCTCCTTCCAGCGTCGCCGTCACCGGTCCGCGCGCGATCGCGTTTAGCTCAAGCGCGGCCAGGCTTCCAGAGGCCGACAGTGATAAAGCTTGGCCTTGAAGCGGGGAAAGATTACTGGTCAACTGGGCTTGTAAGGTAAGTGGGTACTTACCTTCAAGTGTAATGTCACCTGCAAGGCTTGCCGTGCCTTGGGGGGCGGTCACCGAGAAACTATCAATAGTCACCGCACTGCCTCGAACGCTACCCGCCAAAGATAACGCTGAGAGGGTTTGTACTGTGCCCGCTTCAATACGCGTATCTTGCAAGCGAAGCTGCTCCACCTCGATAGCCAGCGGCAGCGCCACCGTGGGTAATTCCAGTCCCGGATAATGCCATGACGGGCTTGCCACCGCGCCATCCGGTTTACCGACCGCTTGGTCGGTGTTTTCTTGAGACTCGGTGTCACTCGGCAGGCTCACCACCAGCTGCTGCCAATCGGTCGGCGATAGGGTTAAGGTGTCGCCAACAAAATGCACGCCCCCTTGCAGTTGATGCCAACTCACCGACTGCTCGGCAACCTGAATCGCCACATCCTTAAAGGCAAAGGCATTGATATGAATAGGCAACGGCGCTTGGATTGCCGGCGTGGATACGTCTTGCGAGGATGCATCCTCCTCACTCGCCGGCAAATCAATATCGAGCGTGACCCCCTCGGCGGCCAATTGATCAATACAAAGCGCAGGCGTCAGTAAGCACTTACCTTGGATAACAAGCTTTAGCTGCTTGGCATTCAGTTGCAGCTGCGCATCATCATAGCGCACCCCTTGCAGCACAAAACCGGTGAGTAGACTGCCGTCGGCCTCATCGACTGATAGGCCAGGTAGCGCTTTCTGCGCGCCCCACAGCCCAAACTGCAAGCCCACAGGTGTAAAAAGTGCGGCCGCTACCAACCCCACCAAAGAAAAAATACTGATTAACGCAATAAACGTTAGCCTGACTAACCAACGACTCATAACTCAGGCCCTAGCGTAAGGTGTATACGAAAATCATCATCGTCATTATCAAAGCCACGCGCAACATCAAGACGAATCGGGCCTACCGGCGATGACCAGCGAATACCGGTACCAGCCGCACGCTTCCACGATAAATTGTGGGTCCACGCGTCACCACCATCAGCAAATAGTGCCCACCACCAGTTGCCTCCCAGACGATACTGATATTCCAACGTACCGGTTAACATGTAACGTGCGCCACTGAGCTGACCGCTGTCATCGACAGGCGACACGGTCTCGTAGCCATAACCGCGAATACTGTTATCGCCCCCGGCGAAAAAGCGTAACGATGGCGGCGCTTCACTAAACTCTTCAGAAATCAGAGCACCACCATCAACACGCAATAAGCCGCGATGGTTTTTATTGAGACTGCGAATCCACGCACTCCGCCCTTGCAAGCGCACCAAACTAATATCGGACAGCCAAATCGGATCGGCCGCTTCCAATGTAATGGATTGTTTGTCTCCCCAATGCGGCATTAATCCACCGCGAGCGCGGGTTCGAGTAAAATTGATCCCAGGCAGCACCACGCTGACGCTATCTTCATCTTGCCCTTGGGTGTAGTCCTCATAAAGCCAGCGTAACGAGACACTGCGTTGCCAGCCGGTATCATACAGCCAATGCCTGGAAATCGAGGTCGATACCTCGAGGCTGGAGGTATCGCGTTGTTCGGTATTTTGTAACCCTAACTGCACTTGATAATACTCGCGGGAAACATCCTCCAAGGGAACCTTGTAGGTCGAGGTCAACGTCTGCTCGGGCTCAGAAATCGCCAGTGATGTGGTGATACTGTGACCGCGTGAGTTATACCAAGGCTTGCGCCAATTAAACTTGAGCCGCGGGCCAATATCGGTGGAATACCCGACCCCAGTTTCAAACTTGTTGCGTGCTTCAGGGGTCAGCGTCACCTTGATCGGTACTTCAGTGTCCTCAGCTTCTTCCATGTCCGCTTGGACTAGCGCACTGGAAAACCACCCGGTGTTGGCAAGGGCTTGGTTAAACTCACCCAATGCCGAGACCTGATACGGATCGCCCGGTGAAAAGCCACGTAAGGTATCAAGACGCTGCAACTGAATTTGCGCACCTTGGTAGCGAATCGCGCCGAAGTGGTAACGCTTGCCACTGGCAAAGTGCAAACGAATAAACGCTTGTTGGCGGGTGGGAGAGACTTCGAGACGTGTTTGCGTAAAACGACCATCAAAGTATCCCTTTTTCACCGCCAAGCTTTGGATTTGGCTTTTCAGGGATTCATAGTCTCCGTGGTTAAGAATCTCGCCCGGTTGCGGCCCGTCAGCCTTGAGAGCATGAAAATCGTCATCCATGCCCGCCTCACCGCTAAACACCACATCCACTTGTGCCAAGCGCACAGGTTTGCCCGGATCAACCTTGACCTCCAGCGTAGCGTCTCCGTCCATTCGCGTAGTGATCTTAGGCTGATAAAACCCCACCGCTTGCAGCGCTTTACGCACATCCTGCTCAACGCGGGCAATAAAGCGGTAGGAACCGTCCCGTTCTTCTGGAGCAATCGCGGCTAAATAGGTCTCGACGTTGTCTTGTGCAATACCATCGAGCCCTTCAATATCAATGTCGACTTCCGCATGGGCGATGCTAGACATCACGCTGATAGCGATCGCGAATAGGGGGAATAGCCGTATATTCATGCAGTGAGATCCAATACCCGGGTGTCGCCCGGCTAAATTGATGATATCTTGCCATATTACGTGTTGAGCGGGGCAGGATGCCAGCATCATGTTGATGACAAGATGCGGAATCCATGCCTGTACGCCAACCCACTGACGCGCACAGCAGTCCGCTTTGCGCTTTTACACCACAGCAGTCAAAGGATGCCTATGTCGATGCAATCTTCCTTTACCCAACCCGAGAATGCGATAGCCGATCGCACCGACCCGATTGTTCCAGCCGAACCGCACGCGGTATTTAATCAGCCTATCACGGCCACCCCCGCGGCCGGTCAAAAACAGGTTATTTTTGGCATGGGCTGTTTTTGGGGTGCCGAACGCAAATGGTGGCAACAGCAGGGTGTCGTGATGACCTCGGTCGGATACTGTGGCGGCGTCACCCAACATCCGCGTTATCAAGACGTATGCACGGGAAAAACCGGCCATGCCGAAGTGGTCAATGTGATTTTCGACCCGTCCGTGGTGAGTTTAGACACCCTACTGGCGGTGTTCTGGGAAAACCACGATCCGACCCAAGGCATGCGTCAAGGCAATGACATTGGCCCGCAATATCGTTCCGCGATTTACTATTGTGATCCGGCGGACCAAGCCAGCGTCGAGGCAAGTCTGGCGACCTATCAAGCGGCATTGAGAGAGGCCGGCAAGTCCGATGCAGTCACCACTGAGATCGCACCGGCTGGCGCGTACTACTTTGCTGAAACTGACCACCAGCAGTACCTACACAAAAACCCTCAAGGCTACTGCGGCTTAGGTGGCACAGGTGTGTGTTTCCCACCACAATAAGCCTTTGGCAATTAACCACTGCTAAATGGCTAGGCGTAAAAAAACACGTCCGTTTGGACGTGTTTTTTAGTGTGGCGATGTTTATGCGGTAATGGCCATGGCTTTAATTTCTTTATTCACCTCAGTCATCACCGACAGTGCACGTCTATCACTATGCCCGGGCGGCAGTAAACGTCCACCATCAAACTCAAACGCGCCTACACCTTCAATATAGAGTCGGCCCTTAAAAAATCGTTTCACATACCGCGCAATCTGGGTTGGCCGATATTGACGAAAGATTCTAAGCATAAGGATCCCTTTCTTGTTCTCAAAGTCTGTCTAAGCAGACCGAAACGGCAATTCATTTCTTTCACAGCCACGATGACCGTATGATATTGCCACCTTGGAGCGCCGAATATTATCTGGCAATCTCCGCGTATAAAGCTAAGCAAGCAAAGTGCCACCTCAATAAGATGGCAATCACAGCATTAGAGCCTGCTTGCGAACAGAAGTTCCCGATTTAGATAAATACGTTTTGCAGCGCAAGTTCGATCGACGCAGAAAAGTCCGATCTTGCGCACGGATTAACCTTTGCCACTTGGCACAACTCACCGTCTGGCGTAACCATAGATAACTTGGCACCTGATGCCAAATAATGACCACAGACATGGATGATAAAGAATGAAAAAGACCACCCTACTTGCTCTCACCTTTGCGCTATTCACAGGCACCAGTTGGGCGCATACGATCCAAAATGGTGCACCTTTACCTTCAGCCAAAGTCGCCGAGCACGGCGAGCTGACCTTGAATGGCGACGATATTGTTTATCAAGCTTGGCAAACCGAACAATTGCCGGGCAAAGTACGCGTGATCCAAGCCATCGCCGGACGCAGCAGCGCCAAAGAAATGAATGCCCCCTTGATGGAAGCCATCACCGCCGCAGACTTTGACGACTCTCGTTACCAAACCACCACCATCATTAATCAAGATGATGCGATTTGGGGCACCGGCGGCTTTGTCAAATCGTCAGCAGAAGACAGTAAGCGGGATTTTAGTTGGTCCTCAATTGTGCTCGACGAAAACGGCAGTGTCGCACAGGCGTGGCGCTTAAAAGAAGAAAGCTCGCTGATCGCGGTACTCGACGACCAAGGCACGGTGCGTTTTGTCAAAGAGGGCAAATTAAGTCCCGACGAAGTGAACCAAGTGATTAGCTTAGTGACTCAACTGGTCAATCAATAGTGCCACGCGCGGGCAAAGCCCGCGTTTTTCAACACTTGGCGTCGATGGTTATAATTGTTATGTTATTACATTACTTTTGAAGGTGTGGATGCCTGCATGACTCGGCCATTGATCGTCCATTTGCTGTTGATTGTCATACTCAGCCAATCTGGGCTGTGGGCGCGTCATCACCTCGATACCTTCACGCCCACACATCACAGCGAACATTGCAGCCTCTGTCATTTGGCGCCTCCCGCACTGATCGCGTATGCGGTCTCAGCGCCTGCCCCCACTTATATCGTCAACGAGATTATTGCACTCTCAAAGCCAGCTCAGGCTTACCACATCGCCATTGCCTTTTCGGCACGCGACCCACCTAGTCGAATAAATACCGCAATGATTTAACCCATTTATTCACTAGGAGAACCCAATGAAAACGCGTTTTTTACCCAATGTTATCGCCATGGCTATCGCAACCGCGTCCACAGCCACATTTGCTGACGAAGCCAACTATCAGTCGTTCGATGCCCATGTGCACGGTGAAGTCACCGCAAGCCTTGCCCAAGACGGTGAGCGCGTGCTGATTGAACTGACCGCACCCGGCCATGATGTGGTTGGGTTTGAGCACCACCCTAAAAACGCCAAGGATCAGCAAACGCTCGAAGATGCTTATGCGCTGCTGCGTGATGGCGGGAAACGCTTCCAGCTTGCTGAAGCGGCGAATTGCCAGCTGGTCGACGTCAAGGTAACGAGCAGCTTTGAAGACCATGACCACAAGCATGAGCATGAGCATGAGCATGAGCACAGTAGCATTCACGGTGAAGATGGCGAAGATGGCCACGCCCATCGTGACGGTCGCGATGGCCGAGACGGCAAAGATGCTCATCATGAGGATCATGGTGACCACCATGATCACAGCCACCATGCGCATGAGGACCATCATGATCACGACAAGCATGATGATCATCATGGGCATGATCACGGTAACCACAACACCTTATCGGCAAACTACCAATTCGTTTGCCAAAACCCGCAAGCCTTCACCGAATTGCAAACTGATTGGTTTAGCCTATTCCCCAACACAGAAACCATCAAAATTCAGGCCTTTACTGATGACAAGGTCTGGGTCGAAACCTTGAATCGTGCCAAGTCGCACATCCAGTGGTAGTGAACAAGGAGGCGGGGCGCATCCAGCGCCCCTGTCAGGCATGATAACCATCGAACAACTACGTTTTACTTGGCCAGCTCAGCCGCAACCGATCTTAGATATCGATAGCTTTGCGGTCGGTGAGGGCGAGCATGTATTTTTAAAAGGCCCCAGTGGCAGCGGGAAATCCACGCTACTGAGCCTGATTGCAGGCATTCATACCCCACAATCGGGAACGCTAACGGTCAATCATCAAGCGCTTACCGCACTGAATGATCGCCAACGGGATCAGTTCCGTGCCAACCATATTGGTTATATTTTTCAGCAATTTAATCTGCTGCCTTATTTGTCGGTGATCGATAATGTCACCGTTCCGCTGCGCTTTTCTCACACGCGGCGTCAGGCACTCAGCCAGCCTGCACACCAAGAGGCCGCCAATTTACTCGATAAGCTGGGTCTTCCCGCACACTGTTACCATCAGCCAGTGACTGCGCTGAGTATCGGCCAGCAACAGCGAGTCGCCGCGGCACGGGCATTAATTGGGGCACCGGCGTTAATTATCGCTGACGAGCCGACCTCTGCGCTCGATGCGGACACCCGCAATACCTTTATTCAGTTGCTTCAAGACCGCTGCCGGGAAGCCAACAGCAGCTTATTGTTTGTAAGCCATGACAGCCAATTGGCGCCCTTGTTTGACCGCGATGTCTCGCTTCCCGCGCTTAATCGCGCCATGCATCGCGAGGAGGCCAACCAATGATTTCACTGTTAGGATTGGCAGGGCAAAGCCTCAAGAATCGCCGCGCCACCGCACTGCTTTCTTTGCTGACCGTCACCATTGCCGTGGTGCTCTTGCTCGGGGTGGAAAAAGTGCGCACCCAAGCCAAAGCCAGCTTTGCCAATACCATCTCCAACACCGATTTAATTGTCGGCGCCCGCTCCGGTCCGATCAATTTACTGCTCTATTCCGTGTTTCGCATCGGTAACGCTACCAACAATATCGGCTGGGACAGTTACCAGCGCCTTGGTGAGCATCCGGATGTGAGTTGGACCATCCCCATTTCACTGGGGGACTCTCACCGTGGCTTTCGGGTGGTTGGTACCACCAATGATTACTTTGACCATTACCAGTATGGTCAAAAGCAGCCACTGGCCTTTCGCCAAGGCGGCCCATTTTCCGGCTTGTTTGATACCGTGATTGGTGCCCAAGTGGCGAAAGAGCTGGGATACAAGATGGGCGATAGCCTGGTCATTGCCCATGGACTGGCCGACAAAGGCTTTAATCAGCATGACAACCTGCCCTTTACGGTCACCGGGATCTTGGCACCCACAGGCACCCCCGTCGACCGTAGCGTGCATGTGTCGCTCGAGGCCATCGAAGCGATTCATGTCGGCTGGGAAAGTGGCGCACGACTCGGCCAAGGCCTGACCCAAGCGCAAGCGCAACAACGCGAGTTGCAACCGGAGCAACTGACCGCGGTGATGGTGGGCTTGAAAAGCAAAATCAAAACCTTCGCTGTCCAACGTTGGGTCAACACCTATCCACGCGAACCGTTAACCGCCATCATGCCTGGCATTGCCTTGCACGAGCTATGGGACATGATGCGAGTTGGCGAACAAGCCCTGCTGGTGATCTCTGGCTTTGTGGCCGTCGCGGGGCTGTTGGGTATGCTCTCAAGCCTGCTCACTAGCTTGAATGAACGTCGACGAGAAATGGCAATCTTACGTGCGATGGGCGCGCGCCCTTTGCATATTATTTTGCTTCTGGTCAGTGAGGCGGTCGCGATCACCCTTGCGGGAATCGTCGTTGGCGTGCTCCTACTTTATGGTGGACTCGCGCTGGCGCAGCCCTATATTCTCAGTGAATTTGGCTTGTTCTTGCCAGTCGACTGGCCGTCTTCTTACGAGCTATCACTGATGGCCGGTGTATTGGTCGCTGGCTTTATCGTGGGATTAATTCCGGCTTGGCGCGCCTACCAACAGGCGCTCGCCGATGGCATGACAATTAAGGTATAACAGATGAAAAAACGAATAATGCTCGGGCTTATTGCCTTACTGAGCGGTGTGTTGAGCTCGCCTTCGTGGGCGAGCAATGAACCACTCAAACTGGATTGGATTGATTTGGTTCCTGAGCACGAACGTGCTCAATTCGACAGTCGGGGTATGCCGGAAATCAATCACGACGGTGAAAACCCGCAAAGCTTAGTTGGCTCGGTTCGCCCAGAGCTCAATAACAGCCAAGTCAAAATTCCCGGCTTTGTGATCCCACTGGAAGGCGACGATAAAGTGGTCACGGAATTCCTGCTGGTGCCCTTTCTTGGCGCCTGTATTCATGTTCCACCCCCACCCCCGAATCAGATAATTTATGTAAAGTTTGCTGGCGGTGCGCCGATTCAACAGTTATGGGATGTGGTTTATGTCGAAGGCACGCTGAAAACCGAACATGTCAGCCATGACTTGGCAGAAGTGGGTTATGTGCTACAAGGCACACAATTAACTGACTACGACGACGAATAAATCCCTATCAATCAGTGAGCCCGATCGGCGCACACGATATTGTCAGGCAATATAATGAGACAAGATCGCCAGTGCGCCTATGTACACGGCAATCAACAGCAGATTGATGGGGTTGAGTTTTTGCTTACGCACACGCATCCCTACACTTGATTGTTAACGCTCATAATGTTAACAAATTTAATCTTTAATTAACATATTTGCCAGCATTAAATTTTGCTGACAATCAGTGTGAGACGCGCATGGCAGAGCAAGACAAACCCGTAGTCATCGATGCCCATCCCGATAAACGGCAACATCAGGAACATAATTGTAAAGAAGACGCCGATCTTCGCGGTAGTAAAGGGCGGCTAAAAGCGATTGCCAGTGAGTATCACGTCGATGCGCGCCTGCAAGAGGTCGAACAAGAAGATCTCGCTCATCGCAGTGCCAACCGACAACGCCATGTGATGCAAAAGCAGCAAGCGAATCTCGAAGCCATCATCGCACTCACCTACGATCAATGTCACAGCGAAACCGCCCACACTCCCGACCCTGATTGGCTGGTTCGCTTTTTCGATTTAGCCCGTAATATTCACGGCCACGCGATGCAGCAATTGTGGGCGAAAATCCTCAAACACGAAATGCTCCGCCCCGGCAGCACCTCGATTAAAGCCCTGACCATTCTCGAAACCATGACGCAACGTGAAGCGCAAGCACTGCAACGCGCTTGTGCCTTATCCAGCACGTTTGGGCAAGACAGCACTAAAAAGCTAGTCACCGGCTTTCGCCGCCGCCAAGGCTTGGTGCAACTGCTACGCCCAGAGCCGCCCCATAAGCTTTCGCTGGGGCACTATCAACTGTCTTATACCGACTTAATGTTATTGATGGACTTGGGGCTGATCCTGCGCACTGAGCTCGAATCCGGCGTGATTGAAATGCAACCAGCGATGCCGTTTAAACTGCAAGACACCCAATACATGCTTACCCCGCTCCACAAAGGGATGCGTCTTTATTACTACCGCTTTAGTCCCACCGGCCATGAGCTAGCAAAACTGGTCGGTAAACGCGTGCATCCCGATTACCACCACGCCATTTGTGAATTACTCGCCGAAGGCTTTGAGATGCACAGCGATGTGGGTGATACGGTCAACACTCACGCTTAATCTGACAGACGCAATACCCCGCGCTCACGCAATACGTGAAGACAGGTCGCCACATGCTCGGCGACGCTGTGATCACCGCTTAAATGGATAGCCGGTGTTTGCGGTGGTTCATACTCTGACGATATGCCGGTAAACGCAGGGATCTCGCCGGCACGTGCCTTTTTGTACAGCCCTTTGGGGTCGCGCTGCTCACACACCGCCAGCGGCGTATCGACAAAGACTTCAATAAACTGCCCCTCTGGCAAACGCTCGCGCACCATCTCTCGCTCAGCGCGAAACGGTGAGATAAAGGCACTCAAGACAATCAGGCCCGCATCGGTCATCAACTTGGCCACTTCACCAATTCGACGAATATTCTCGCGCCTGTCTTGATCGGAAAAACCCAGATCGCGACATAGGCCATGGCGAATATTATCGCCATCTAGCAAATAGGTATGGTGTCCTTCGGCGACCAAGGCCGCCTCTAGCGCCCCAGCGATAGTCGATTTGCCCGAGCCAGATAAGCCGGTAAACCAAAGCACCACAGGTTGCTGCTGTTTTTGTTCACTGCGCTGGGCTTGGTCAACATGATGTTGATGCCAGATCACATTGGGATCGGTTGGCGCAGATACAGTGTCAGTCATGAAAGTCTCCGCTATTTCGTTGGCCACGCCATGATTAAGAGGCCACCGCCGTTAAAGGAAAAACAATCGGTAACAGGGTGAGCACCACTGCGGAATACACCACAGATAATGGCAGCCCCAGACGCAAATAGTCACGTAGCTGGTAATTGCCCACGCTGTATACCAATAAATTGGTTTGATACCCGTAAGGGGAAATAAAACTGGCACTGGCGCCAAACAGCACTGCCATCACAAAGGGCATAGGGTCAACCCCATACCCTAGCGCCAAGCTATAGCCCAGCGGGAAAGCCAGCGCCGCCGCGGCATTGTTGGTGATAAGCTCGGTCAGTAACAAGGTCAGCAAGTACACAGCCACCAGCGCCCCTATCGCGCCTCCTGCGCTAAAGGTCGCCATAAACCAATCACTAAAGCGTGCCGACAGCCCTGACGCCAACATCAGTTGTGCCAATGTCAGCGCCGCGCCGACAATCACCACCACCTCAACCGGAAAGCGGCGTTGTAAATCGTGCAAAGAGATAATGCCGGTGACCAGTAACACCACTAAATACGCCGCTAAGCCATTGAGCAGCGGCATCGGGGTGAGCAAGGCCGCGCCAATCACCGCGACAAATCCCGCCAGTACCGCAACGCTTTTACGCTCGGAAAGACGGGTACTGGCTTCCAAACCATTAAAGAGCACGAATTCACGCCGTAACGCTTGGCTGTCTTGGCGAAAGGTTTTGCCCGGCACCAACACCAGCGTATCGCCGGCATGCAAAGGAATATTGCCTAACCCACCGTCGAGTTTTTCATGGCCGCGGCGAATGGCGACCACCACGGCATCAAAGGTCTCACGAAATCGGGCGGCTTTGAGGGTTTTGCCACAAATACTGGCGCTGTGGCTCACCACCACCTCAATCAAGTTTTGTCCATCAATGTGATGCTGGCCGAACAAGGTCAAGCCAGGGATCTCTTGTAAGGTCGCGACACTTTCCACATCGCCGGCAAACTGCAACTTGTCACCAGCCAATAACGGCGTATCCGGACACACAGGCGCAATAATGCCGTCTTGACGATGAATTTCGGCCAAGTACAAGCGGCGTAGTGCCCGCAAGCCATTGTCTGCGACACTGCGACCGCATAAGGGGGAGTCGGCGGCCAACCGTGCTTCGAGCATATAGGGCAAGCTCTCTTCTTGTTCACTATCATGGCGTGGTAACCGATAGCTAAACGGAATTAAAACCAATAGCCCTGCCACCAATGCAGCAGCACCAATGACCGTTGGGGTGAAAAAGCCCAAACTGGGTAAACCCGCCCGCTCAACAAAGCTGTTCACAATGAGATTGGTGGACGTGCCAATCAGGGTTAGGGTGCCGCCGAGAATGGCGCTATATGACAATGGGATCAAAAGCTGTGAAGGTGAGTGACGTCGGTTGCGCTTGATCGCGCCAATCATGGACACCACTACCGCTGTGTTATTGACCAGCGCCGATAGCAACGCACTTGAGATACCTAATTTCGCAATCACGGTGGGGAGTGCGCCGTGCGACGCCTGCTGCGCAACCCAGCTGGTCAAATGGGTTTTCTCCAACGCACAAGAAACCAAAATCAGCAATACCAAGGTCAGCAGTGATGGCGCGGTAAAGTTCGCCGTCAGCGCTTCAACCGAGGTGAGCCCAGTTTGGAAAGCCACAAACGCGGCCCCCGCAAACAAGAGCACCGGCTTTATTCGAGTGAGCACCAAGCCGGCGACAATCGCCACCAGCAAGGTGAGTACCGTGGTTTCTTGCCAGCTCATCGTTTACCCCAGTTGGCGTAGATCCCGCGCTTGCCAATGCGGAAAGTGCTTGCGGATCAACTGGTTTAACTCAAGTTCAAACGCTGAGAACGACGAGGTGGTTTGCGGCTGCGCCTCCGCCACATGACGGATCATGCCCGCGCCAACCGTCACATTGGTGAGGCGATCAATCAGGATAAAGCCACCGGTATTCGGGCTATCGTGATAGGTATCCAGCGGCACCGCTTCGCTCAGAGTCAAGGTGCAACGACCTATGCCATTGAGCGGCAAGGTGTCTGCGTCATGAGTATTAAGCGTATTAACATCGACCCCATAGGACAGTGCCTCAACCTGCGCCGAGGTTTTCTTGCTGGCCAACTTAATGTCGTATTCGCGCCCCGGTGCCAGTGGGGTTTGCGTCATCCACACCACGTCGGCATCAAATCGTTGCCCCACCGCCACGTCATCATCCGCTCGCACCAAGAGATCGCCGCGCGAGATATCAATTTCTCTATCTAAAGTGAGGGTGACCGCTTGACCGCTAAAGGCAAATTCACGATCACCGTCAAAGGTGACGATGCGCGCGACCTTCGCGGTAAGCCCAGAGGGGAGTACCTTAACCTCATCGCCCACATGCAACTCGCCACTGGCAAGGGTGCCCGCGTAACCGCGAAAGTTCAGATCCGGTCGATTGACATACTGCACCGGAAAACGGAACGCACCCGTCCCGCGCGATTTTTCAATATCGATGGCTTCTAGCTGGCTGAGCAGCGGCTCGCCTTGATACCACGCCATCGCGTCACTGGCATTGACCACGTTGTCGCCTTCGAGTGCCGACAAAGGCACCATAGACACTGACAAGTCGGGGTTGAGCTGATCAGCAAACGCCAGATACTGCTCTTGAATTTCATTAAACCGGGCTTGGCTATATGCCACCAAGTCCATTTTGTTCACCGCCACCACAAAATGCTGAATACCCAACAAGTTAGCGATATACGAGTGACGACGAGTCTGATCCAAGATGCCGTGGCGCGCGTCGATTAAGATCACCGCCACATCACAGGTCGACGCACCGGTAGCCATATTCCGGGTGTACTGCTCATGGCCGGGGGTATCGGCGATGATAAACTTACGCTTGGAGGTGGAGAAATAGCGATACGCCACATCAATGGTAATCCCCTGCTCGCGCTCGGCTTGTAGGCCGTCTACCAATAGCGCCAGATCCGGTTTCTCGCCTGTGGTGCCAACACGCTGGCTATCGGCATGGACAGCAGCCAGCTGATCTTCATAGATCTGCTGTGAGTCGTGCAGCAAGCGGCCAATCAAAGTCGATTTACCGTCATCGACCGAGCCACAGGTCAAAAAGCGCAATAAACTTTTGTGTTGGTGCTGTTGCAGATAGCCCTCAATGCCCAGATCGGCCACCTGTTGTTGAATTGCTGGATTCATGACTGCTCCTTAGAAATAACCCTGACGCTTTTTGCGCTCCATGGATCCGGACTGATCGTGGTCGATCGCCCGCCCTTGGCGTTCACTTGAGGTGGCGACCAACATCTCTTCGATGATCTCTGGCAAGGTATTAGCCTTCGACTCTACTGCCCCGGTTAATGGGTAACAGCCGAGGGTGCGAAAACGCACCGATTTATGGGTCACGGTTTCGTCGGGCCCAATCGGCATCCGCGCATCATCCACCATGTACAAGGTGCCATCGCGCTCTACCACTGGGCGCTCAGCCGCTAAATAAAGCGGAACAATGTCGATATTTTCCAAATAGATGTATTGCCAGATATCGAGCTCAGTCCAGTTAGAGAGCGGAAACACACGGATACTCTCGCCCGGGTTCACTTGACCGTTATAGTTGCGCCACAGCTCTGGCCGTTGGTTTTTCGGATCCCAGCGATGGTTCTTATCGCGGAACGAATAGACACGCTCTTTGGCGCGAGATTTTTCTTCGTCCCGACGCGCGCCGCCAAATGCCGCATCAAACTTATGCTGATCCAGCGCTTGCTTTAGCGCTTGGGTTTTCATGATATCGGTGTGCTTATCGGAGCCGTGATCGAAAGGATTGATCCCCTGAGCCATCCCTTCTGGGTTTTTGTGCACAATCAGATCTAGTCCGAGCTCTTTAGCGGTGCGATCGCGAAAGGCAATCATGTCGCGAAACTTCCAGTCGGTATCGACATGTAGCAGCGGAAACGGGATCTTTCCGGGGTAAAAAGCTTTGCGCGCCAAATGCAGCATCACTGACGAGTCTTTGCCAATCGAATACAGCATCACGGGGTTATCAAACTCCGCCGCGACTTCCCGCAGTATATGAATGCTCTCGGCTTCTAACTGCTGGAGGTGAGTGAGTGTTTTTGCATCCATCCTAACTATCCTTTAAGCGAAGTTAACCACAGCGGTGGGGGCTTGCGTGGGGTCGGCATCGCTTACCGCGCGCCCCTCGCCAAACCATGTCAGCTGACCGGCGAGTGCCGCCACCTCGCCCACCACGATCAGCGCGGGTGACGCAGCTTGCTCCGCCAGCGACGGTAAGTTGTTGAGTTGACCAGTAAAGACTTTCTGCTCCGGACGCGTGCCGTTTTCAATCACCGCCACAGGGGTATCCGGCGATCGACCGTGA
Source organism: Salinivibrio sp. SS2 (assembly GCF_001722075.1). Taxonomy (NCBI): domain Bacteria; kingdom Pseudomonadati; phylum Pseudomonadota; class Gammaproteobacteria; order Vibrionales; family Vibrionaceae; genus Salinivibrio; species Salinivibrio sp. SS2. The sequence goes on from NZ_MEBP01000098.1 coordinate 51,443, forward strand.
GCAATCAGTTGGCTTTGAATATGGGCCGACTTCATCAAGCCCATATAGATCACCAAGGTCTGACGCGGACGCGCTAACGTCGCCCACTCCAAGGTGTCTTGTTCTTTTTTCAAATGGCCGGTAATAAACAGCGCGGTCTGGGCATGATCGCGATGGGTGAGCGGAATACCGGCATAGGCCGTCGCCCCTGCTGCCGCGGTGATCCCGGGCACCACTTGAAATGAGACATCGGCGTTGGCAAGCGTTTGTAATTCCTCACCACCACGGCCAAACATGAAAGGATCGCCCCCTTTTAAGCGCACCACCCGTTTTCCGGCTTGAGCATGCTCGACCAACAGACGATTGATGTCGTCTTGGCTCACACTGTGGTAGCTCGCCCGTTTGCCCACACAAATCAGCTCCGCGTCTCGGCGGCACAGCTCCATAATCGGTTCAGCCACCAAGTAGTCGTAAAGCACCACATCGGCTTGCTGCATCAATTGCAACGCACGCAAGGTCAATAACCCAGGATCCCCTGGCCCGGCGCCAATCAACGCCACCTCTCCTTGGGTGGTGATTTGTCCACTAAGCTGCTCCAGCGCCTGCTCGGCTTGCTGGTGTTTACCCGCCGCGACTAAATCGGCAAACCGCCCACTAAAAGCAGCCTCCCAGAATTTGCGCCGGCCCGTTAAGGTCGGAATGCGCGCTTTCAGTTTGTCGCGAAACGCACCCGCCATTGCCGCCATCTTGCCAATATGCTGAGGCACCAGGGTTTCAATTTTTTCACGTAGCATCCGCGCCAATACTGGCGCTTTACCGCCCGATGAAATGGCAATAATGATGGGAGAGCGATCAACCAAGGAAGGAACAATAAAGCTGCATTTAGGGGTGTCATCAACGACATTGACCAAGATATTGCGGCTATCAGCGGCGGTGGAGACCAGCTCATTGACGAGGGTATTGTCAGTCGCCGCAATCGCCAGCATCTTTCCGTCCAGATGTTCGGGACGAAACGCCTCACGCAATACCGTCAGCTTTCCTTGCGCTTGCGCCTCTGCAATTTCACGGTCGACGTCAGGGGCAACCACAGTGACGGCCGCGCCCACCTTGAGCAACATGCGCGTTTTGCGCCATGCGACTTCGCCGCCACCTACCACGAGGCAAGGACGCTGTTTAAGCTGAGCAAAGAGGGGGAGATAATCCATGATCGCGCATTCCCTTGATGACAATGCAGCCACTATATCGCCCAGCAAATATTACCTGAAATTCTATAAATTCATTTTTTATTCTTTTTTGTGATTAATAGTCGCGTACTTATCCGCTGAAATCACTCACGTCCATCTACCACGCAATGATGACGGTCTCAAAATGCCGCTTTCCTCAACACTCAACTCCGACAAAATGACAGAAGCCGATCAAGACCACAGCTTTTGTCATAATGTAAGTTGCATAATGGCGCCGCTTGATACCTGACGCACACTTTTTTACTGGAGACTTTGTTATGCGTTTGATGCCTTCTGCGGTCGCTACAGCGGTAGTTGCCGGCCTGCTTGCTGCCTCTGGCAGTGCCTTTGCCGACACCGTTAACCTACGTGTGATTGAAACTACCGACATTCACACCAACGTGATGGACTACGACTACTACAAAAACAAGCCCTCGCAAAAAATCGGCTTGGTCCGCGCCGCTACTGTGGTGAAACAAGCGCGTGATGAGGCACAAAATGCCCTTTTGGTCGATAATGGCGACCTGTTGCAAGGCAGCCCAATGGGCGATTACATGGCCAGCAAAGGTATCAAACCCGGTGAGGTGCACCCTGTATATAAAGCGATGAACTTGCTCGATTATGAAGTGGGTAACATCGGCAACCATGAGTTCAACTACGGCTTAGCCTTCTTAAAAGAGTCGATTAATGACGCCAACTTCCCGTATATCAACGCCAACGTGTTTGATGCAGAGACTGGCGAGCATTACTTTGACCCGTATTTAATTAAAGAATACCAACTCAAAGATGAAGACGGTGACAGCCACACCATAAAAGTCGGTTACATTGGCTTTGTCCCGCCTCAAATCATGACGTGGGATAAAGCCAATCTTGAAGGCAAAGTCATTGCCAAAGACATTAAGCAAACCGCGGAAAAGCTTGTTCCAGAGATGAAAGCCAAAGGCGCGGACGTAGTGGTCGCTATTCCACACTCTGGCGTCTCTCAAGCACCGTATAAAGCGATGGCTGAAGACTCTGTCTATTACCTCTCAGAAGTCGATGGCATTGACGCGATTGCCTTTGGTCACTCACACGCAGTATTCCCAAGCGATGATTTTGCCAATATTCCCGGTGCCGATATTGAAAAGGGCACCATCAATGGCGTGGCCAGTGTGATGGCCGGTCGCTGGGGTAGCCATGTCGGCGTGATAGATTTGAAGCTCGAGCAAGTCGATGGTCAGTGGCAAGTGGTGGATAGTGAAGCGCATGCTCGCCCGATCTTTGATCGGACCAGCGGAAAAGCGTTGGTCGATGCCGATAAAGCCCTGCTCAACGCCGTTGAAAAAGACCACAATGCCACTCGTGAGTTCGTTAATCAGCCAATTGGCCAAGCCAATGATGTGATGTACTCCTATTTGGCTTTGCTCCAAGACGACCCCACCGTACAGATTGTTAACTTGGCACAGCAAGACTATGTCGAGCGTATGATCCAAGGCGATCCCGACTTAGCAGAGCTGCCGGTACTGTCTGCTGCTGCGCCTTTTAAGGCCGGTGGTCGCAAAAACGATCCGAGCAACTTTACTGAAGTGGAAGCCGGCCAACTGACCTTCCGTAACGCCGCCGATCTTTACCTGTATCCAAATACCTTGGTCGCACTGAAAGTATCTGGCGCCGAAGTCACCCAATGGCTGGAGTGCAGCGCTGGCCAATTTAACCAAATCAACCCCAATGCGAAGCAGCCTCAGACGCTTGTGAACTGGGACGGATTCCGTACTTACAACTTTGATGTGATTGACGGGGTAGAGTATCAAATTGATATTACTCAACCTGCTCGTTACGACGGCGATTGTAATGAAGTGAATCCAGACGCATCACGGATCGTCAATCTCACCTATCAAGGCAAACCGGTTGACCCCGAGCAAACCTTCTTGATCGCCACCAACAACTATCGCGCTTATGGGGCGAAGTTCCCGGGCACCGGCAGCGATCATATTGCCTTTGCCGCGCCGGATGAAAACCGCACCGTGGTCGCCAACTACATCAGCCGCGTGAGTGATGAAAAAGGCCAAGTCACGGTGAGTGCTGACAACAACTGGTCCATCGCCCCAATAAAAGGCGATGCCATCGTGCACTTTGAAACCTCACCCAGCGAGAAAGCCGCGCAGTTTATTGAGCAAAAAGGCCGCTGGGCGATGACTAAAGCCGGTAAAGATGACGTTGGCTTCGCGGTCTATCGCGTCGATTTAAGCCAACCTCGCCAATAAATAGCCTGCACAATAAATAGTCTTTGAATACCGCAGCTTGTCTGCGGTATTTTTTATCTTTAATCAGGAGGACGTCGTATGGAATGGCAACGGGCAACCTTTGACACACTGGATACTCGCACTTTATTCACATTGATGAAATTGCGTGTCGATGTGTTTGTGGTCGAGCAGGCGTGTGCTTACCCAGAGTTAGACACACATGATACCGCACCAGACACCGTGCATTTACTGGGCTGGCTGAATGGCGAGCTAGCCGCTTATGCCCGTATTCTTGCACCGGGCGCGAGTTACTCTGGAAGCAGCATTGGCCGCGTGATCATTGCCCCCGCAAATCGCAGCGGGCGATGGGGGCATCAGCTCATCCGCCAAGCCATTCAAATATGCCAACAGCAATGGCCCGAGCAAGACATCGAAATAGGCGCTCAAGCTCACCTACAACACTTTTACCAAAAGCATGGTTTTGTGGCCTTTTCCGAGCCCTATCTGGAAGATGGGATCCCACATATTGATATGCGCCTTTCCACTCCATAAAAAAATCCCGCGACAGCGCGCGGGATTTTATGTCTAGGCAAATAACAAGCGTGTTGAGTTCAGCTGTTTTTTTGCGAGCGTCCGTGGCGTTACTTGGTCAAACGGAAACGCTGCATGGTGCTTTGCAGCGAGTGCGCCAACTGGCTGAGCTCGCTACACGCTTGCGCGGTTTGATCCGCACCACCCGCCACTTCTTGTGACGAATCGTTGATGCGCTCAATGTTGCGGCTTAGCTCATCGGCAACTGAGTCTTGCTCACCACAAGCACTCGCAATCTGCATGCCCATATCAGCAATGTTCTCAACCGATGTTTCGATGCCACGGATCAATTGCTGCGCTTGGCTACCTTGCTCCACACACTGCTCAATACTCTCACGGCTTTGAGTGGTGGCATCGCGCGCTTGGGTCGCGAATTGCTGGAGCTTCTCGATAATTTCGGTAATTTCACCCGTCGAGTCCTGAGTACGACCGGCCAGTGTGCGGACTTCATCGGCTACCACCGCAAAGCCTCGGCCAGACTCACCGGCACGCGCCGCTTCGATCGCCGCATTCAGTGCCAACAGGTTAGTTTGCTCAGCGATATCACGAATAACATCCACCACAACGTTGATTTGCTTCGACTGCTGGTCCAACTCGTTGACTGTGTCACCCGTTTTACGCATGTCTTCTGCCACTTTGGTGATAGCTCCCACCATACTGTCAACATCACGTCCGCCGAGGCGCGCCTGCTCACTGGCTTCGTTAGCCGCGGTCGACGAGCTTTCGGTATTCTGCGCAACATCCGCGACAGTGGCTTTCATTTGCGCCATCGCAGTGGCAACTTGCGAAATCTCATGTTGCTGACTTTGCATGCCGCTTGAAGTTTGGCTAGATACCGCGCTGACTTCTTCGACCGCACTGCTTAGCTGGGTCACCGCGGCAATCACTTCTTCAATCAGCGTGCGCAGGCTATCTTGCATGGCGATGCTCGAATCTGCCAACTGCCCCATTTCATCGTTACCGATTTGGCTACGATCTAATTGGTAAGTCAGGTCGCCCTTGGCAATCGCAGAGGATTGTTCCATCACTAAACGGAGTGGATTAATAATCGCGCGGGTGAAGACTACCGCTACCACAATCATAAAGGCGATTACTGCGAACAGTACGCCGATAATGGTCATGCTCACCGTCGACACTTGATTCAGCATGGAGGTGCGGTTTGAGGTAATAAAACCTTGAGTCAGCTCAGACATTTCTGTAAGCGCTTTATCTAACTGGCCGAAAGTACCAAATGACTTAGATAAAATTTGTTGTGCCGCGGTCAGTTGCCCGTCTTCAACAAGGTCAGGAAAAGCACTGAGCTCTTGATTGTGTTTATCCCAGTTATTTTGGATACGCGTAAATATCGCCTTCTCGTTGTCATACCAAAGGCTTTGTTCATAGGCATCAAGATCTTGGCTATATTGGCGCTTCATCGCCTCGATTTCACCCAAGATTTCACGCCGTGTCGCTGGGTCGTCAAAGGTAAGCACAGCATACTGGTCTTGACGAATACGTATTATCTCTTCATTGAGTCGCTCGATCTCAAGCACCGCAGGCAGGGTATCGTCAGTAAAGTTCAGCATATTATCGCGCATGCCGCTCACTTGGGTAAAAATGTAAAACCCAAAGATCGCGACAGCGACACCAATCAGGGAAAAAGCCGCAATAAACTTTTTACCAATAGACAAATTCTTCAACATGGAAAAGCGAGTCCTCAACAGATTTATGGTTAGCGTGTCAATGCCTGGACATCCATGTTGAGGCGGCTTGCGTGTATCCCCTACACAGCCGGCGCGAATACTAGCACAAAAATTCACCAAAGTGTGACATAAAACTCATTATTTTCTGAAAAAGTATGTCATGCACGCTGGTCAAATTCGCAGGCACGGTCGCGTAATTTAGCGAATAATCGCTAAAAACCTCCAAATCACAGCATAAACCCAGCCATATTGACTGATTTATTAAAAAGTAGATGAAAAAAACACCAACGGCGAATTTATCGGCAAGGAAGTTTAAAAAATAAACAAGAAGGAAAGCGTAGGCACGGTGAACCCGTGCCTGAAAAGAAGGACTAGCGTTGGCGCGCAAAGCCTCCATCCGATAAACGGAAATACAATACGGACTGACCTGCCTGCGTTTCCACTTGAAGAATGTCGAGCGCGCCACTGTCGGTGCGCTTAAACCGAATCCATTGACCCGGCTGGATACGGCTAATGGGTTTTCCTTCGCCTTCGATATTGGCAATCGCGTAAAGATCGGTCAGCGCCAAGTCATTATCGCGAAACACCTTAGCAAGCGTATCTCCTTGCTCAATTTGGTGACTGACCCAGTCATTTTCCGGCGTGGAAGGTTGTGATGCCTCCGGCTGTGGGCTGTCTGTCGACGTAGCACTGCGTTTGGGTTGTGCCTGAGTATCAATCGCCACAGAACGCCGCTCCTGAGGCTGCGCGGTCGTTTCAGTCGAGGACGGTGCAGGCAATAGGCTTAGTACTAACACCAAAGGGACCAACACCACTAATAATCGTTGGTGCAAACGAGGTAGGCGAAGCCAAGCGTGGCGCACTGTGCGTACCCCTACCATGTCTTGCCACTGCCCTTTTCTATTGGATGAAGAAGCGAGCATTCGTCCCCATCTCACGCACCAATCTTTAAATTGTGTACGCATTGCTGTTAACTTCATTGCCACTCCGCGCATATTTTGATGTTTTACCCTCATATTGGACGCCTTTTGCGTACAAAAGTTTACCCACGAAACCATCACCTGTTATCCTTTCACACTTTATTCACGCAAAAAAGAGAGACGTTATGTCTGACGTACAACTAGAAACCGTCGAGCAAAAAGCAAGCTATGGCATCGGCCTACAAATGGGTCAACAACTGGCAGGCAGTGGCCTTGAAGGCCTACAAGTTGATGCGATTGCTAAAGGCATCAGCACGGCACTGGCTGGCGAAATGCCAGAAATCGAAATTGACGACATCAATAACGCCCTACGCGAGCTTCACACAAAAGCAGAAGAAGTTCGTCAAGAAGCTGCAAAAGCACAAGCGGCTGAAGGCGATGCCTTCTTAGCGGATAACGCAAAGCGTGATGAAGTGACTGTGACCGAATCTGGCCTCCAGTACGAAGTGCTAGTAAAAGGTGACGGTGAGATCCCAACCAGCGATAAACAAGTGCGTGTTCACTATCACGGTCAATTGATCGATGGCACTGTATTTGATAGCTCAGTAACGCGTGGCGAACCTGTTGAGTTCCCTGTGACTGGCGTGATCAAAGGTTGGGTTGAAGCTCTACAAATGATGCCTGTGGGCTCAAAGTGGAAACTCTACATCCCACAAGACCTTGCCTACGGTGAGCGTGGTGCTGGCGCCGCTATCCCACCATTTGCGGCACTGGTATTTGAAGTCGAGCTGCTAGATATCCTGTAAGGATAGGGCGGTTTCTATTGCAAAGCGATGCCTCTGGCATCGCTTTTTTACTGGCGTTGGCACAGTTGTGATGTAGCGATCCCATCTGGATATTGCGCTTCACGGTAACCATATTTTTTTACCCGCTCTAACATCTGTTGGCTCCCCATATACTTGGCTTGCGCCTCATCAAATTGCTCCAAAAACGCATTATCTTCTTTACGAAAACCAATACCGATATAGTGCCCTGTTTGGCTCGTCGCTCTCGCCGGATCACTCACAGAGATACTATCGGGTGCCTGTTTAGCAAGGTATAACGCCGTGAAATATGGTACCGCTCCTACCTCAGCACGCCCCTCTTTCACGGCGGAAAGAATTTCAGCAGGCCCGGGTACTTGAATAATCAAAGACTCGCTGAGTCCTGCATCACGCGCCGAGGTGGCCATGTTGTATCCCACCCCCGTCACCAAACGCACACTTTCACGTACAATGTCGGGGTAGTCATGAATGTCTTTAGGGTTACCTTTCGGCACAATAAAGGCGTCGCGAAAGCGCCCTATAGGCTCAGAAAATGCAATTTTCTGACAACGACTGCTAAGGATATACATCCCGCCGGTGATGATATCGAATCGCTTCGCGCGCAAACCGGGAATTAATCCGCCCCATTCAGTGAAAACAGGCTCGATATGGTTGATCCCCATGCGATTCAATATATCGATGGTATAGTCATTAATCAGCCCAGTAGGTTTGCCATCACTGTCCAAGTAAGCCCAAGGCTTTTCATTCGCAAATCCTAACCGCACAGGTTTCCCCGCTTCGATACGTGCGTTTAGCGTCTCTGCAGACACAGAGCTAATCAAAAGCAGACTGGCGATGATAATGACGATTTGGCGCATGGTGCGTCCTTGAGACCCTTCACGGTCAATCAGTGATGATGTAATGTTAGTAAAAACCAACACCTCGCCTTAAAAACTAAGCACACAATAGCTAAAAACGCCAACCTATCCGTCCCCACGATTGCGACAACACGTCGCAGGTTCGCAACATGAATTCAGGGATAAAAAAGCCCGGCTCGGGCCGGGCTTAGGTTGAGATTATTGCACGTACTCACGTGGGTTAACTGCGCCCCACCAGCTGTAGATTTCTGGGAAGATCACATCCGCGTTGCTTTCGTACTCCACCGCCCCAATGGTTTCATCGCCTTGCTGGCCGAATAGCACCACTTCATCATTCGGTGTTACTTGATCAGCAATATCTGTGACATCCACCATAATGGTGTTCATCGATGAAACACCAACCACAGGCACACGATGGCCTTTGATCAACACATCGGCATTGTTCCCCATTTTACGCGGGAACCCATCTGAGTAGCCGACCGGCAAATTGGCAAGAATAGAATCACGCTCGACCGTATAGGTGCTGTCATACCCCACAGTACTGCCCGCTGGTAAATGGTGTAAAGACGCGACCTTGGTCTTGAAGCTCATGATCGGCGGGAACTCACGATTGGTTGGTTGATCGCCGTAAAGCACGCCGCCGGGACGGACCATATCAAAATGGCCTTCTGGCACGTTCAAGGTCACGAAAGAGTTGGCGGCATGGATTAGCACCTCTTCACGCTTTAAGTTGGCCTGTTCAATCAACCAATCGCTGTTGGACTTAAACTGCCCCAGCTTACTACGCACGTCTTTCGCACTGTAATTCGGGAAGTGCGTCATGATGCCCACAACGTCAAAGCGTGCGTCTGAAGCAATATCCAGTGCAGTTTGCTTGCCGTAGTCTGATTCCATCTCAATACCGTTTCGGCCCATGCCACCGGCGTTAAAGGCCATATGTACAGGGATGACAATATCGTGCTTGTCGGCAAGTTCACGCAGTTGCTCTGCTTGCTCGGCCGATCCCACAAGCTCTTGGATATTGAGTGCCAGACCACTTTCAATTTCTTGCAATGTGGCGGAGCGCACTCGCATGATTTCACCGGTGAAGCCACCGTCACGAACGGTACGTGCTTCTTCGTTACTGGCAATCGCAATACAATCAATGCCATTAGCGATAACCACAGGCAAGAGACCCGCAATCCCATTGCCATAAGCATCCGCCTTCATCACCACACACATTTTGGTGCCATCAGAAAGCTGTTGCTGAACACGTTGAATATTGTCATTAAAAGTGGCGGTGTTCACTTCCAGCCAACCATTGCCATGGCCCATATAACGCGAGCTGCTGGTGTCTGTGGTCGGTGTGGTTGACGAGGAATAATCAAGAAAGGCTGGTGCACCAACCGCAACGACACCCGCTACGGCAAGGGCGACTAAAGAGAGTTTTTTGTTCATAAGCTTCACTGTTTGTCACGTGGGTTCGGCGTCCGTGACGTGTGTGGAGGGACATAATCCTTCCTTCGCTTCCTGATTGCGCGCGCAATTTATATCACAGAAAGCATCACGGTTGATGGATAACTCAATAAAAAGATAGACAAACACCGTCGTTTGAACAAAAAAAAGCGCCACTTTAATTCGTGACGCCTGTAAGTGACGCATGTAAGGGACGCCTGTAAGTGACGCCTGTCCGTCACACAGAGCAATACGGCTAAATACCTGCCCCATCGTTGACATCATCTTCGTGCAGACCACATTCTCGTTTCAGACCGAAAAAGCGGGTTTGCTCCTCGCTCATGCCGGGCTCTAACCGCTGAGTGGTATGCACATCACCCACGGAGACATAACCTTGCTCCCACAAAGGATGGTAAGGCAAGTCATGCTCGGTCAAATAAGCGTGCACCTGTTTATTGCTCCAATCCACCACAGGCAAAAACTTAAATACACCATGCTGCACGCTTAAAATGGGTAAATGCGCACGCGATTGCGATTGTCCGTGACGCAACCCTGAGAACCATGTACCGGCATTAAGCTCGGTCAATGCTCGCTTCATCGGCACCACTTTATTGATCTGGTTATAGCGAGTGATCCCCTCAACCCCCTGCTCCCACAATTTGCCATAGCGGGCTTCTTGCCATGCAGGGCTCAATTCAGAACGGTAGACGTTGAGATTGAGCTTTAAACGTGCCTGCAGGTGATCAATAAATTGGTAGGTTTCTTGGAATAAGTAGCCAGTGTCGGTCAGGATCACCGGAATGTCCGGCTTTACCTGACTGACCATATGCAGCATCAATGCCGCTTGTATCCCGAAGCTGGAGGACAGCACAAACTGTCCGTCCAGATGTTCCAACGCCCAGCGAATGCGCTGCTGCGCGGTGTACTGCTCGAGATCAGCGTTAATTTCAGCCAGTGCAAGCGTCTGCTGACTTTTATTCATCGCCACCAGATCGGCGCGGATCAGCGCAGAATAAACCGTATCAGGCATAGAAGTCCCTCTTCGATACATGCACAGGTGCAATCACGTCGGTACGAATCAAAAAATCACCAAAATGCTCGCCTTCTTGACGTTCGCGTGCCCAGCGGCCAATCAAGGTATCTAACTCGGCCAAGATTTCTTGGTCGGTGATATTTTCTTTGTACATTTTGGGAATACGTGTGCCTTCCCAGTTGCCTCCCAAGTGCAGGTTATAGCGGCCGGGCGCTTTGCCAACTAACCCTACTTCCGACAACATGGCGCGACCACAACCGTTCGGGCAACCGGTGACACGCAGAACAATCGGATCATCTTGCACTTGATGCTTTTGCTGAATTTTCTCTACTTGCGTAACAAAATCCGGCAAAAAGCGCTCCGCTTCGGCCATCGCCAGCGGACAGGTTGGGAAAGAAACACAGGCCATCGAATTGGTGCGCTGTACACTGTGCGCATCATCAATCAAACGGTAGCGGCGAGCGAGCGCCTCTATTTGGTCTTTTTGCGCTTCAGGGATCCCAGCAATAATCAGATTCTGGTTGGCTGTCATCCGAAAGTCGCCTTGGTGCACCTTAGCAATCTCAGCCATCCCGGTTTTTAGCGGCTTTTCTGGCGTATCACGTAAACGGCCATTTTCAATAAACAGCGCCAAATGGTATTTACCATCAATGCCTTTGGTCCAGCCTAGGCGATCGCCACGCCCGGTAAAAGTATAAGGCCGGCTTGGTGCAAAGCTAACGCTAGCACGCTTTTCCACTTCCGCTTTAAACGTCTCCACACCGACGCGGTCAAGGGTATACTTGGTTTTGGCATTCTTACGGTTCGAGCGGTTCCCCCAGTCTCGTTGGGTCGTCACCACAGCCTCTGCAATCTTTAACGTGTGCTCAAGGGGTATAAAACCGAAATCATCCGCGCGGCGTGGATAGGTGCTGGTGTCACCATGGGTCATGGCAAGCCCGCCACCGACCAGAACATTAAACCCAACCAGTTGACCCTTCTCAGCAATGGCAACAAAGTTCAGGTCATTGGCGTGCACATCCACATCATTTTGCGGAGGGATCACCACAGTGGTCTTAAACTTACGCGGTAGATAACGCTTACCTAAAATCGGCTCATCATCTTGCTTACCTTCCACTTTTTCACCATCCAGCCAAATCTCCGCGTAAGCGCGTGTTTTTGGCAGTAAATGTTCACTGATCCGCTTGGCCCAATCGTACGCTTGCTGATGAAGTTCAGACTCAACAGGGTTCGAGGTACACAGGACGTTACGGTTTACATCCCCCGCGGTGGCAATCGCATCAATCCCATATTTGTTCAAGGTTTGATGCATCATTTTGATGTTGGGTTTCAATACACCATGAAACTGAAACGTTTGACGGGTGGTCAAACGGATACTGCCGTACAGGGTATTTTCTTTGGCAAATCGGTCGATAGCCAGCCACTGCTCGGGCGAGATGATCCCCCCCGGCATTCGGGCACGCAACATCACATTGTGTAAAGGCTCAAGCTTTTGTTTTTGTCGCTCAGCTCGAATATCGCGATCGTCTTGCTGATACATGCCGTGGAAACGGATCAACTGAAAGTTGTCATCCGTAAAACCGCCAGTGATCGGGTTGGTAAGATCCTCACTGATGGTGCCACGTAAAAAGTTACTGTCATCTTTTAATCGCTCGTTATCGGCGAGGGGCCCCAGTGTGTCGCCCGTAAATTTTTGCTCACTCATTAGTACACATCCCTTTGATAGCGCTTATCTTTGCGCAATTCATTAATAAAGGTCTCAGCGTCTTCTCGGCTCAACTGACCTTGGTGCTGGGCAATGTGAATCAGGGCATCATGCACATCTTTTGCCATGCGATTCGCATCCCCACAGACATACACATACGCGCCGTTTGACAGCCACTGCCATACCTCACTGGCGCGCTCGAGTAATCGGTGCTGCACATACACTTTTTCTGCTTGGTCACGGCTAAATGCCACATCCATGCGAGTCAGCAGACCGGATTTCAGGTACTGCTGCCATTCAACTTGATAGAGGAAATCATCGGTGAAAGTGCGATCGCCAAAGAACAGCCAATTATCGCCGCTGGCTTCTCGCTGCTCTCGCTCTTGCAAGAAAGCTCGGAATGGCGCAATGCCCGTGCCAGGGCCAATCATGATGATGGGCGTATCGTCATTGTCGGGAAGTTTGAAGTTATCGTTGTGCTCAACAAACACTTTGACTGAGCCAATCGCTTCAGCCCTTTGGGTTAAAAAGCCCGAGGCGCCACCTTGACGCAACGCACCTTGCTCCTGTTCATAGGCCACCAAGCCGACAGTCAGGTGAACTTCGTCTTCCACTTCCGCTTGGCTTGACGCGATGGAATACAGCCGTGGCGTCAGACGACGTAACACCGACTGCAGTTGCTCGGCATGTAGCTGCACGTCAGCAAGGCTAAGTACATCAATCACTTGGGTTTGATTGGCATAATCACGCAGCGAGGCTTTGTCTTCGGTGAGCGCGGTCAATGCCTCATTTTCAGTCAACGCCGCGAGCGCTACGATTTGTTGCGGGTTAGAGACGGTAATTTCATAATGCTCAATCAAGGCCTCACGAATTGAGATAGCACGACCGTCAATCTCAATGGTCTCGTCACCGTTCAAGCCGACACGCGCCAAAATCGCATCCGCCAACTCTGGGTCGTTTTGATACCACACACCGAATGCATCGCCGGGCTGATACTGGATCCCTGAATCCCCTAGATCGAATTCAAGGTGATAAACGGCTTTATCTGAGCCTCGACCAGTAATTCGCTGGCAGGCGAGTAGTTCAGCCTCATAAGGCGATTGTTTGGTATATGCGCTGGTTGCCGCTGCTGTTTGACGAATCGGCACCACTTGCGCATCGCCACTGGCCTGAAAGTGCTGCTTCACTTCCGCTAGGGTTTGCTCTCGCCACGCGCTCGCGGTGGCTTCATAATCCACATCACAATCAAGGCGCGCCACCATCGGCTTAGCACCCAGCTTTTGCAAAAAGGTGTCAAAGTCTTTTCCGGTTTGGCAAAAGTACTCATAACTCGAGTCGCCTAGACTCAACACGGCATAATGAAGATGGTCGAGCTTGGGCGCCTTTTTCGATTGCAAAAACTCATGCAAGGCAATGGCGTTATCAGGCGGCTCGCCCTCGCCATTGGTTGATGCCACGATCACCACATGGCTCTCTTTGCTAAGCTGCTTGCCTTTATAGTTATCAGCAGCCACCAGCTTTGCAGGGATCCCTGCCGCTTGTGCATCGTGATGCAGCGCTTCTGCCACGCCCTTGGCATTGCCGGTTTGCGAGGCGTAAATAATGGTTAAGGTATGATTCGGGCTGGCTTGGGCACCGGCGCTGGGAGACGCAGCCGTGGTGGTGGGTGATTGGCTCAGTCCCCAAAAATAGCCACTGATCCAGGCCAGCTGCTGAGGTGACAGCTCAGCCACCGCTTGCTGCAACTGGCCGATCTGCTGATCGTTCAGCGGGCTAGTCAGCCCAGAGAGTTCCTTAAGTAACATGGTGACGACATTCCTTGCTTACATTGCGTGAATGCTAGCGTAACCGCACCAATTAATAACAAGAAAGAATAGATACGAATGTTTTATAACTTTTAGTAAGAGGAGGGGCGCACAAAGGCGGGTGTTGATGCGCTTCAACACAGAGGTGTGACGGGTCAATCCGCGATGCGAACTTGGTCAAACCCGATTTGTAATGCGTTTAGCGTGGCTTGGTCAATATCGGTAAAGCACTGCTCAATGCCTTCCGCATCGGTCAACGCCATAATACTGCCACCCGTGTGGCGACATTCCACGACCCAACCTTCACTGTCTAATGAAGGCTCCACCATCACCTCAACCAGCAGCTTTTGGTGGTATAAGGCACGTAATTGCTCGGCTGTCATCATTATTCTGCCTACCTACTTGTTCACTTACTGAGCTTAGTATCAGATAAGCAGGCTCGCCAGATCCAGCCAGACAGCCTTGGGGATGTAACCAGTGCGGCTTACTGCCGCACTGGTCGATTCGATCAGAAAAAACCCAGTGGATTGATGTCGTAACTGACCAGCAAGTTCTTGGTTTGCTGATAGTGGCCAAGCATCATTTTATGGGTCTCTCGTCCGATACCGGACTTTTTGTAGCCTCCAAACGCGGCATGCGCCGGATAAAGGTGATAGCAATTGGTCCAGACACGACCCGCTTGGATCGCTCTCCCCATCCGATACGCACGGTTCATATCGCGGGTCCACAACCCTGCGCCTAGCCCGTATTCGGTGTGGTTGGCAATCGCTAAAGCTTCCGCCTCATCTTTAAAGGTGGTCACTCCAATCACGGGGCCAAAGATCTCCTCTTGGAACACCCGCATATTGTTGTGCCCTTTTAATAGCGTCGGCTGCACGTAATAGCCGCCGCCCAAGTCTTGGTGGCTGCCACCAATTAATACCTGCGCGCCCTCTTCTTGACCCACTTTCAAGTAGCTCATGATCTTATCAAACTGTTCATCAGACGCTTGCGCCCCCACTTGGGTCTCGGTGTCGAGTGGATTGCCTTGTTTGATCTTGCCTGCGCGCTCAATCACGCGGGCAATAAAATCCTCATAGATACTTTCTTGGATCAGTGCGCGTGACGGACAGGTACACACTTCGCCTTGGTTGAAAAAGCCCAGCAACAAGCCTTCTACCGCCTTATCGATATAGGCATCCTCTTGCTGCATCACGTCTTCAAAATAAATGTTGGGCGATTTGCCCCCCAGCTCTACGGTGGAAGGAATGAGGTTTTCTGCTGCGCAGCGCAGAATATGATGCCCCACAGGGGTAGAACCGGTGAATGCCAGTTTGGCAATCCGTGGCGATGTAGCAAGCGCTTGTCCAGCTTCGGCGCCATAACCATTGACGACGTTCACCACACCAGCGGGCAGAAGGTCGCCAATTAACTCCATCAATAGCAAAATGGTGGTCGGGGTTTGCTCAGCCGGTTTTAGCACCACGCAGTTCCCTGCCGCCAGCGCGGGGGCTAGCTTCCACGATGCCATCAGCAACGGAAAGTTCCACGGTATGATTTGTCCTACCACGCCTAGTGGCTCATAAATGTGGTACGCAACCGTACCTGCATCCAACTCTGCCGCGGTGCCCTCTTGGGCACGAATACAACCGGCAAAGTAACGGAAATGATCCGCACAAAGGGGAATATCGGCGGCCAAGGTTTCGCGCACGGCTTTGCCGTTTTCCCACGTTTCTGCCACCGCCAGCATTTCCAGATTCGCTTCAATGCGATCAGCAATTTTTAACAAGATATTGGCGCGATCGGTTACCGAGGTTTGCCCCCACGCTGTTTTTGCTTGGTGGGCAGCATCCAGCGCAAGGTCGATGTCTTCTGCGCTTGAACGCGGCACTTCAGCCACCGTTTCACCGGTACACGGCGATGTGTTGGCAAAATACTGCCCCTTCACGGGTGGCACCCATTCACCACCAATATAGTTATCGTAACGCGGTTTAAACTGCACTACAGCGCCTTCGGTGCCGGGCTTTGCGTAAATCATAGCGATTCCTTATTCCATGTCAGAGTGGATGGCGGAGCAATCACTGCTATCTCCTTGCCGAGTCACACAGGCAGCATGCCAACGTTTTTCCGCACTGGGTATTGGCCGAAAGTCGAAGTGAGAGCCATCCCACAATCGCTATGCGCTTGATTTTAAGTATAAAAAAACCGCGCCTAAGCGCGGTTTCAATGTCCGGATAACGCAACCATCCATTAAAAGTCGAGTTCTGCACCGACAAAGAAGCCCGTCAGATCCAGTTTGCCGTCGTTGTTATCAAAGTAATCAAAGTCATGCTCGATCATTCGATAGCCACCACGTACGTTAAGATCAGCAGCAACAAGGCCCAACTGATACTGAACGCCGGCTTCGGCATCCAAGGTGCTGGTGCCATCAAACTCACCTTTGCTCACGGTCGCAAATACGAATAGTGGTGTGCCCACTAACCCGAGACGCGCATCGGCATACACATTAGGTTGCCACTCATCAAAGCTTTGGCCACCAAATTTGCCCGATTGGAAACGCTGCATATTGATGCCCGCGTCAACCGAGACAAGATCGTTGTCTAGCAGCTCGTAATACGCCACAAAGTCAATTTGATCAAAACTGACGTCAGGGTTATCCACGCTAACTGAGGTATGGCGGATCTTCGCATTGGGGATCAGTGGTAAAGGATGTTCAATCGCGGCGTAATACGATCCAGAGGTACTCGCATCATCGGCTTCAACATTGTTGACATCCGCATCCATGAACCAGGCATCCGCCCCTACTTTACCGCCCGCAAGGGTCGCAGCCTGAGAAGGCATGGCCATCAACGCGGTTAGCGCTGCGGCGGCAAGCGTCATTGAAGTCGTTTTCATGAAACTCTCCACATTGTCGATAAAAAAGTGTCGTCACGCGGAGGCGGCAAAGCCATGCCTTGTCGCCGGTAGATATGAATGATAGCAAGCTTTATGCCCGGATGGCGCTATTCGCATGTTTACCTGCTGGTTTCTCGTGCAGCAGGCCACATTTTTTCACCGAAAAGGCTTAGCGACGACGATAACGCGCCCAACGACGTTCACGAACAATCACTTCTGGCTCGCCTTTGCGTTGGCGACGGTTACGCTTGAGCAACCAGACAATCGCGGCGATCACCAACAACCAAGGCAACAGTTTAAGCAAGGTGCCAATCATGCCCGCGACCATCATGACCGCGAAGCCAGCCAACATAGCCAGCACCATTCCCATGATGCTCACACCCGTCATAAATAACACAGCCGCAAAGCCAATGAGGAATAGAATTTCGATCATTACGATCTCCTTGTCTTGATAGCGAGACAGACTTTGCAGGTTTCAGGCCAGTTTGTCACTTGGTTTTTTATCCATTTATTCAATGAGTTGCTCAGCATGCTCCGTGCCTTACCACGCATTTCGTCAAATTTATCACTAATAAGTAGTTATTTTGGCCACGTTTTACGCGTCCAACCAATCGTCAGGAATATGACTCATGGCGGTAGTCAGTACCTCAATACCGGCTCCCGGTTTATGCGCATTCTCACTGATATAACGGCGCCACTGGCGCGCGCCCGGCATGTTTTGGAATAACCCTAACATGTGGCGGCTAATGTGATTAAGCTGCGCACCTTGGCGTAATTGTTGCTCGATATAGGGGAACATGCCTTCAACCACTTGGCGGCGACTCACACGTGCCTGCGCGCTGCCAAACAAACGCTGATCGACATCCGCCAATAAGAAAGGATTTTGATACGCCTCACGACCGACCATCACTCCGTCCAGATGCGCAAGGTGCTGCTCGGCTTCTTCAAGGGTTTTCACGCCACCATTAATAGCCATGACCAGATGTGGAAAGTCTTTTTTAAGCTGATACACACGCGGGTAATCCAGCGGTGGAATTTCACGATTTTCTTTGGGGCTCAGGCCTTTCAGCCACGCTTTACGCGCATGAATCGTGAACATATCACAGCCGCCTTTTTCACTGACGATGCCCACAAAGTCGGTCAAAAATTCGTAGCTATCTTGCTCATCTATACCAATGCGAGTTTTCACCGTGATGGGCACATCAGTCACTTCACGCATCGCAGACACACACTGCGCCACCAGCTCAGGTTCAGCCATTAGGCACGCACCAAACCGCCCGTTTTGCACCCGATCCGACGGGCAACCAACGTTGAGGTTAATTTCATCATAGCCACGCTCGGCCGCCAGCTTGGCGCACGTTGCCAAATCCACCGGATCCGAGCCCCCCAGCTGCAACGCCACCGGATGCTCCTGCTCGTTGTAAGCAAGATAGTCCGCTTTACCATGAATGATCGCGCCCGTGGTCACCATCTCGGTAAACAACAAAGTGTGTTCTGATAGTAAGCGATGAAAATAACGGCAGTGACGATCCGTCCAATCCAACATGGGCGCAACAGAGAAACGCTGCATCACCGTTTTTGGCGTCACATCAGGGCTGGCGGCGGTTTTGCTGGGGTTAGTCATGGTCTCGAATCTCTGCAAATTACGTTGAACGACAGTCATTTTCGACAGGCGGACGCGGATTATACACATTGCATCGGCAAGATTTAAGCAGAACAGGTATGTGGCCGGTTACAGGAAGGAAGAGAGCAGACTCATTAACACTTATTTTTGACTATAAAGCACTTTATTGCCAGCGTTAAAATTTTTAGTATCAAGGGCCTAAGCATAGAATTGCTTTTTCTAACAAATAAAAAAGGAGCACATAGGCTCCTTTTAGTATCTACTAAGCGGCTTTGCTATCGACTACCAACCGTCGCTCGACAGATGTCAGCAAGGCCTCAAACTTGTCGAGATAAGCATTCGCTTCGTTTATGAGCTTTTGCATAACGAGCTCATCATACTGTTTCTCCATGTCTTTATCCTCAGTTGGGTTGTATTGCTTCTAAATAAATGTAATCTTTTCCAGCCTATCAGCAGCATCAGTCAAAGCATCTTGGTCATGCTGAGCGATTGCAATAGCCATTTCTTTCATAGTTAAAGCGGCTTGCTTTGCATTAAGTGAAATTCTTTCCTCATTCCACCCACCAACATCAGCAATTGTTTCCATAGTCTTTGCCATCATATCGGCATACTTTGCTAAATCTTCAAAAGTAGGATCATCATGGCAGCTAAGCTGCTGAACTGTAAATAGTTTTGACTGATCAAGAAATTTTTTTGCCACTTGAAAAAGGCGTTGATAAAACTCGAGAAGTTGTTCTTCCATGATACATTTCCCTTTATTATCTTGGGCCACGTATCCTACATACAATTTTCTAAAGCTACAATAATTTTAGCACAAATTTTGATCGATTTTTGCCTTTGGTATTTCGAAAAAGGTCTCTCTATAGTCTTTGTACTCTAGCCTAGAAACTCGAGTAGTAACAAGTACACGATGCAAGATGACGAGCAAATGAAATGGCGAGAGAGCCTGTTGCTCGCTCTCTCGCGACAAGACTTATTCGATGGTGAATTTGCCTTTCATCACAGTCCAGTGGCCTGGGAAAGAGCAGAAATAGGTTAAGTCTTTGCCTTTCAGTCCTTCGGTTGAGAAGGTAATCGTGGTGCTTTCGCCGCCGCCAATCAATTTAGTATGCGCCAAGATGCGATCATCGCCTTGTGGCAGGTAATCGTTATTTGGGCCGGCACCCGCGCCTTTCATGGCAATGTCTTGCAGGTTAGACGTTTCTGACAGCACCCAGTTGTGGCCCATCGAGGTCACAGGCATGGAGCCTTGGTGCTCTAGGGTTAGCGTCACTTCACTGCAGCTTGCTGGCACGGATAGCGATGTTTGATCGTAGGCCATTTTATCACCGGTGGTGACAGTTAACTCACACTCGTTGGCAGCCGCTTGCGTAGAAACAGACGCGAACGCCAGTGCGGCGAGGGCTAACAGTTTTTTCATCGGTACATACTCCTATTATGGATGTAAAGGTATGTTTTTTATGCTTGTGGCACGGTGTCATCATACGGACTCACTACAAGAAAACAGTTAGCCGATTCAAAGATCAGCAGATTGTTAACTGTTTTTATTTTGCTCAATACTGTGAGAGGCCTGATCGCGATCAAGCGATACACGTAAAGGTGTTTACAGGTGTGTGATAACGCATAGGATTAAAGACAGACAGGGTGCGCTGACCAGTGGCTATGATAAGATAACAAACTGACTGTCAGCACTTTGAGGCGCTATGACCAATACCACTGGGTTACTGCACCGCGCACAGCAGCTTTGTGAGCAGCGAGGAGTAAGGCTTACTCCACAACGTACGCGCGTTTACGAAATTATTGCCAACTACTCACGCGCCATCAGTGCCTATGAGTTGCTTGATGTGTTGCGCGAAACAGAACCACAAGCCAAACCCCCAACTGTCTATCGTGCGCTAGACTTTCTATTAGCGCAGGGGTTTGTACACAAAGTGGAGTCAACCAACAGCTACATCGCTTGTTGCCATTTGGGGCACCAAGGACACTGCTCGCAACTGTTGATTTGCGATCAATGCGGTACGGTCGAAGAGTGCCACACCGAGGAGCTGTCGGATGCATTGCGTGAAAAGGCGCAGCAAGTGGGCTTTCACGTACAACACCATGTGATTGAAACGCATGGCACATGTGCACAGTGCTTGGCTCAATAACATTGAATTGATTAGGACGGACATTCTTTATGGAAGCACAATTCGTCAACCCATTCCTGACCTCGCTGATTAACGTGCTGCAAACCATGGCACAGTTAGATATTCAGCCTGAGAAGCCTCACCTAAAGAAATCCGAGATCGCTAAAGGGGATGTTTCTGGGTTAATCGGTATGGTTGGCCCACAAACCAAAGGGTCGTTCTCAGTGACCTTTGATGAAGATA
Source organism: Salinivibrio sp. SS2 (assembly GCF_001722075.1). NCBI lineage: Bacteria > Pseudomonadati > Pseudomonadota > Gammaproteobacteria > Vibrionales > Vibrionaceae > Salinivibrio > Salinivibrio sp. SS2. The sequence continues at coordinate 72,585 of NZ_MEBP01000098.1, forward strand.
TGGCGCTGGAGATCATGTTTCGCATGCTCGGTGAGCGCGCAGACTCGATCAACGAGGAAGTCACTGACATGGTGGGTGAAATCACCAATATGGTGACCGGGGGTGCCAAGCGTATTCTGTCAGAAAAAGGCTTTGAGTTTGAGATGGCAACCCCAGTGGTGGTGTCTGGTAAAGGTCATACCATCAATCACAAAAGCGATGGGCCTGTGATTATTATGCCGTTTAAATCGCCTCACGGTACTGCCTTCATTGAAATCTGCTTTGATCACTAAGACAGCACGGCTCGATACACAAACGCCGCGCAATTGCGCGGCGTTTTTTTCGTTTCACCGGTTAAGCGATTACGCTTGGCGCCATTGCTTAAAGGTGTTGATCAAGCCATTGGTCGAGCTGTCATGGCTGTCGATTTCGTTATTATCGCTCAGCTCTGGCAGGATGTTGTTTGCAAGCTGTTTACCTAGCTCAACGCCCCACTGATCAAAGCTGTAGATATTCCAAATCACACCCTGAGTGAAGATTTTGTGCTCGTACATCGCAATCAACGCGCCCAAAGTATATGGCGTGATTTGATTGACCAGAATCGAGTTCGTCGGGCGGTTGCCCTCAAACACTTTAAACGGTGCGATCGCAGCAACTTCATCGGCTGATTTACCCGCTTTTGCTAGCTCGGCTTCCACTTGCTCTCGATCTTTACCAAATGCCAATGCTTCAGTCTGAGCGAAGAAGTTAGCCATCAATTTAGCGTGATGATCGCCAATCGCGTTATGACTATGCACTGGGGCAATAAAGTCACACGGGATTAATTTGGTGCCTTGGTGGATCAGCTGATAGAACGCATGCTGACCATTGGTACCCGGCTCACCCCAAATGATTGGGCCGGTTTGATAGTCAACCGGATTACCGTTGCGGTCCACATACTTACCGTTTGATTCCATATTGCCTTGTTGGAAATAGGCAGCAAAACGGTGCATGTATTGATCGTAAGGTAAAATGGCTTCTGATTCTGCGCCGTGGAAGTTGTTGTACCAAATACCAATCAGTGCCAACAGCACCGGCATGTTCTGCGCCATCGGTGCGGTTTTGAAGTGGTTATCCATTTGATGCGCACCGTCAAGCAGTGCAACAAAGTTGTCGTAACCTACGCCCAAACAGATAGAAAGACCAATCGCCGACCACAATGAGTAACGACCACCCACCCAGTCCCAGAATTCGAACATGTTGGCCGTATCAATACCAAACTCAGACACCGCCTTTGCGTTAGTAGAAAGCGCGGCAAAGTGCTTCGCCACTTGGCTTTCATCCCCTGCTGCGTTCATAAACCAATCACGCGCTGTATGGGCGTTGGTCATGGTTTCTTGGGTGGTGAAGGTTTTTGATGCCACCAAGAACAAGGTGGTTTCTGGATTTAGCTCTTTTAACGTTTCGGCGATATGCGTGCCATCCACGTTAGAGACAAAGTGCAGGTTCAAATGGTTTTTGTACGCGGCGAGCGCTTCGGTCACCATATAAGGACCAAGATCTGAGCCACCGATACCAATGTTAACCACATCTGTAATCGCTTTGCCGGTATAGCCTTTCCATTCACCGCTGATCACACGCTCGGAAAACGACTGCATTTGCGCCAGTACCGCGTTCACTTTTGGCATCACATCTTCGCCATCCACCATGATGGGTGAATTGCTGCGGTTACGCAGTGCTGTATGGAGCACGGCACGATCTTCGGTGCGGTTGATCTTCTCACCGTCAAACATCGCGCTGATCGCGTCCGCCACACCGGTTTCATCCGCCAGTGCCAGCAACTTGGTCAGTGTTTCTTCACTGATCAGGTTTTTGGAATAATCCAACAGAATGCTGTCTTCGAATTGGGTCGAGAAATGGGCGAATCGCTGTGGGTTGTCGGCAAAAAGATCCGCCAGTGTGTAGTCCTGTGCTTCTTCAAAGTGGGCGGTCAGTGATTGCCACGCCACGGTTTGAGTGGGATTAGTTGTCTTTAGCATCATGGTCATCCAAATCGCGTTGTGAATGCCGCTGTTAGCGTAACAGCCGGCAAGGATCCTGTATTTTCTCAGCGTCACCACGCTGTTCGCGGTGGCAATTGGAGTAATATTACATAATCACAGCCAGATTCTCACATGCAATTGCTGTGAGAGGGTTGCGATTAATCATAGAATAGTTGGATAAGCCTTGAGCTTTTCGCTCACGACGAGGATCACAACAAGGACTGCTTATGTGGTATCAAACCGAAATTCAATTGCGCCCACGCCCGCGGGGCTTTCACCTGATTACCGACGACATTGTCTCGGCACTGCCTATCCTCGATGAGATTGATATCGGGATGGTACAGGTGTTTATCAAGCATACGTCGGCGAGTTTGACCTTGAATGAAAATGCGGACCCCACGGTGCGCCAAGATATGGAAGCGCACTTTAACCACTCAGTGCCAGAACGCGCGCCCTATTATCAGCATACCTATGAAGGCGATGATGACATGCCGGCGCACCTTAAAGCATCATTGCTAGGCGCAAGCGTCACGGTTCCCATCAGCCAAGGTCGACTTAATCTCGGTACATGGCAAGGGATTTATCTGGGTGAGCATCGCGATCATGGCGGTACACGCACCTTGGTGGTCACTGTGCAAGGTGCGCCCCGTACCGCTTAACATGAAAAGCTACACCGCGGCGTCATCGGCCGCGTTCAAGGGAAGATATTGACGAGGCACGCGACCAGTGACTTGGCACACTAATTCATAGCCAATGGTATCGACCAAGCGGGCAATGCGCTCGACGGGAAGCTCAGGCCCCCACAGTACCGCTTCGTCACCCACTTTATCGGTCGCATCTGGGCCCAGATCAACGGTGATCATATCCATCGATACGCGCCCAGCCAGGGGCACTTCGCGGCCATTTAGCCAAACAGGGGTGCCGTCAGGTGCAGAGCGTGGATAGCCATCGCCATAACCGATCGCAATCACGCCAATCAAGGTATCGCGCGAACTGCGCCAACGCGCGCCATAGCCTACCGGCTCGCCCGCTTTCAGTTCGCGAACCGCCATCACCCGGGAAGTCAATCGCATTGCCGGTTTTAGGCCCAGCTGTTCGCCGGTGAGTTCAATTCGCGACGAAATGCCATATAGACAAATGCCGGGACGCACCCAGTCAAAATGACTTTGCGGCCAAAACAAGGTCCCTGAGGAGGCTGCCAGCGACCGCTCTCCGCTTAGCCCTTCCGTCACCTGTATGAAGGTGTCTATCTGTGCTTGCGTAATCGGATTATCCAGTTCGTCCGCACAGCCAAAGTGACTGAGAAAGCCAATGTCAGCGGCCACATTGTCACAAGCATTAAGAGCGGCGAGTGCTTCCGGCACTTGCTCAGGCTGGAAACCTAAGCGGTGCATGCCTGAGTCAACTTTTAACCACACGGGTAACGGCTCACTTAATGAGGCTTGGGTCAGCATCGCTACTTGCTCTTTACAATGCACGGTTGCCGTCAATTGATGAGTGACTAATAACGGCAGTTCATCCGCTTCATAAAATCCTTCCAGCAAGACGATGGGCAATTGGATCCCGGCACGACGTAACGTCAATGCTTCTTCAACCCGTGCCACACCGAAGGCATCGCTAAACGGGGCCAAGGTGGTGGCAACAGACGCGAGCCCATGCCCGTAACCATCGGACTTCACCACCGTCATCACTTTACTGTGAGGCGCTTTACGGCGCATCACTTGGATGTTGTGCACCATCGCCTCGGGATCAATCAAGGCACGAGCTGCATTGGTCATGGTAGACAGATCACTCATCATCAAACGCGGGTCCTGCATAGTTATCAAATCGCGAATACTGCCCTTGGAAGGTGAGACGCACACTACCAATCGGACCGTTACGCTGTTTACCAATCAGGATTTCCGCAATCCCTTTCATCGCACTTTCTGGGTTGTAGACTTCGTCTCGGTAAATAAACATGATCAAGTCGGCATCCTGCTCAATGGCGCCCGATTCACGTAAGTCCGAGTTAACTGGGCGCTTATCCGCCCGTTGCTCCAACGAGCGGTTCAGCTGCGATAGCGCCACTACAGGCACGTTCAGCTCTTTCGCGAGCGCTTTGAGCGAGCGAGAAATTTCGGCGATTTCAAGAGTTCGGTTTTCTTGTAAACCCGGTACACGCATCAATTGCAGGTAGTCGACCATGATCATGCTCAGACCGCCATGTTCACGTGCAACGCGACGGGCTCGCGAGCGCACATCGGTCGGTGTCAGACCGGAGCTGTCATCGATGTACATGTTCTTTTTCTGCATCAAGATCCCCATCGATGAGGAGATGCGCGCCCAGTCTTCATCATCAAGCTGACCGGTCCGGATCTTAGTTTGGTCGACGCGCGAGAGCGAGGCCAGCATACGCATCATCAGCTGTTCAGCCGGCATCTCGAGCGAGAAGATCAACACGGGTTTTTCTTGATCCATCGCCGCGTTTTCACACAAGTTCATCGCAAAGGTGGTTTTACCCATCGATGGACGTGCTGCGACAATGATTAAATCAGACGGCTGTAGGCCGGCAGTTTTTTTGTTCAGGTCAGTAAAGCCTGTCGATACGCCCGTGACACCATCTTGTGGTGACTTAAAGAGCTCTTCAATGCGCTCCAGTGTTTTGCTCAGCACCGAGTCAATATGCTGCGGCCCTTCGTTTTCACTGGTTCGAGATTCGGCAATCGCAAACACCTTGCTCTCGGCCATATCGAGCAGATCTTCCGAGCTACGCCCTTGCGTGTCATAGCCCGCATCGGCGATTTCATTGGCCACCCCAATCAGATTACGTACCATGGCACGCTCTCGCACAATATCGGCGTAAGCAATAATGTTGGCCGCACTTGGGGTGTTTTTCGCCAACTCCGCCAAGTAAGCAAAACCGCCCACATCGTCGAGCGTACCCGCTTTTTCAAGGTGCTCAGAGAGGGTGATCAAATCTAGTGGCTTGCCTTCATCGAGCAAGGTCTTGGTCGCATCGAAAATTAATCGATGGGGGCGACTGTAAAAGTCATGGCTGACGACTTTTTCCGCAACCGCATCCCAGCGCTCGTTATCCAACATCAAGCCACCCAGCACGGACTGCTCGGCTTCAATGGAATGTGGCGGCACTTTGAGGTTAGCGACTTGTTGATCTTTTGCGGGTTTACGATTGTCTGCCATAACGAACTCACCTATTACTGATGGGCGCCATTATACCCGCTGTCCTAGCGAGACGCTGCCCTGTCAGCCATTTTTTTCCAAACGCTGAATAATCACCGCGGATTTTAACCCAAATTTGACCGCTTCAATGCTGACGATCCCTATCATAGCGCGCCTGAGACAGTGTGAGGGTAAAGCCATGAAATCTGTTTATACGCCGCTTTGGATCTCACTATGTGTCGCGTGTATCAGTCCTGCCTATGCAACCGAGCAAGACGACACGCCAAGGTCACCTTGGTCATCCGATATTTCCATCGGTTATCAACGTCTGGGCGGCAATGCCGATTCACAAACGATCAACAGTGAGTTAAACGGCCAATACCAAGTCGAACAATACAGTTATCAAGCCAGCGTCAGTCTGCTGCAAGTTGAAAAAGATGGCGAAGAGGACAAACGCAAAACGGAGTTCGAATCCCAAGCCAATATGAAGCTTAGCGCGCAAAGCTATGCGCTGCTGAACGCCACGTACGTCGCTGACCGTTATGGCCCTTACTTTGACGACTTTATGCTCGCAACCGGTCTTGGCTACCAATGGATAGAGCGTGACGCATTAAGTGTCAGCACAGAGATAGGTCCCGGTTTTCGTTACCAACGTCCAAATTTGGACGAAATTGATGACGATGATCTGATCATGCCCTACTCGGTCAGTGAGCCTGTCGTCCGCGCTCAAGCCAAATGGCAGTGGCGTTTTTTAGATAATGCCAATATCGAGGGACGCACACAGGTGGTGTCTGGAGAAAGCAATACCAGTGTGGAAGGCGTGTTGTCGCTAGCTACCACCATTACCGAAAAGCTCTCGATTAAGCTGACGGGAAAACAAAACTACATGAGTGAAGTGCCGCCGGGGCTGAAGCACCAAGACAGTGTGTTCACGGTCGGATTACGGTATCAGTGGCTTTAGCGATTATCTGTTCACAAGCATAAAAAAAGCCAGCCTTATCGGCTGGCTTTTTCACAAACATTGTCTTGGCAATTACGCGGCAACAACGTTCACTTTTACGGTTGCGAACACGTCAGAGTGCAGTTGCACGCTGATTTCGTACTCACCAGTGTTGCGCAGCGCGCCTTCTGGTAGACGAACTTCGCTCTTCGCGATTTCAACGCCTGCTGCAGTTACAGCGTCAGCGATGTCACGAGTACCGATAGAACCGAACAGCTTGCCTTCGTCGCCCGCTTTAGATGCGATCTCAACCGCTTCTAGCGCTTCAACTTTCTCAGCACGCGCTTGAGCAGCAGCCAGTTGCTCAGCAACTTTTGCTTCTAGCTCAGCACGACGTGCTTCGAAGTGTTCGATGTTTGATTTGGTTGCCATAACAGCCTTACCTTGTGGGATAAGGAAGTTACGCGCGTAACCAGACTTAACAGTTACCTGATCACCTAGGCCACCCAGGTTACCGATTTTATCAAGTAGAATAACTTGCATTCTTCAATCCTCTCTAACGTGGACAGTTCCGATTACTGATGCTTGTCAGTGTACGGCAGCAGGGCCAGGTAACGAGCGCGCTTGATAGCACGAGCCAGTTGACGCTGGTACTTAGCACGAGTACCAGTGATACGGCTAGGTACAATCTTACCAGATTCGGTAATGTAGTTTTTTAGAGTCGCTACATCTTTGTAGTCGATCTCTTGTACGCCTTCTGCAGTGAAACGGCAGAATTTACGACGACGGAAGAAACGTGCCATGGGCTTATCTCCTGATCTAAATGTCTATAATGTGGTCGGCATGCAATACCAATTTTCCCTCGCCTTGTCGGCTGGTCTGGTAAGCGAGAAAACCGCTTACCTTGATATGGCTGCCTAAAGCTAAATCGTGAGTCTGTTGTGTTGACCCTTGCCCGCTTACCACCACCGGCAGACGACAATACACCTGACGGGGAAGGTTCGCTTCGAGTTGCGTGGAACGATGCTCTAACACAAAGTGGCAGTGCGGGATCCCTGCAGGGCTCTGGCGGTGGACCGGAGCTTTACTGATAACACCAGCAAGTTCCAATCGATTGGTCATCACAGCAATTACTCAGCAGCGCTCTCGCCTTCAGCTTTCGCTTCTGGTTTCGCTTCTGCACGCTCTTCGCGCTCAGGGCGATCTTCACGCTTAGCAGTACGCTCTTCTTTAGCCTTCATCATGACAGATGGCTCAGTGATAGCGTCTTTGGTACGCATGATCATGTTACGGATCACAGCGTCGTTGAAGCGGAACGTGCTTTCTAGCTCGTCAATCACAGATTGCTCAGCTTCTACGTTCATCAGAACATAGTGTGCTTTGTGCAGTTTGTTGATTGGGTAAGCCAGTTGACGACGGCCCCAGTCTTCTAGACGGTGGATTTGACCACCCGCATCTTTGATAGACGCAGTGTAACGCTCGATCATGCCAGCAACTTGCTCGCTCTGATCAGGGTGCACCATGAATACGATTTCGTAATGACGCATTGAGTTGCTCCTTACGGATTAATCAGCTTCCACAATTGGCCCGGTCGTCCAGCGGAAGCAAGGAACGAAAAATAAAAGACCGAGAATCAGGCGCGAGATAGTACAGAATTGCAGCGCCATTAGCAAACAGATTTTCTCTTCATCGGCTCACCTTGCTGTCACCCTGTCACAACCAAACCAAAACGCCTCGCAACCTGTTCGATTATGGTCATTTCCATTCGTGTTCACTCGCACGACACAACCACTTAATTTGCGAAAAACAACAACTTACTGATAACAATTGGTGTGATATTGCGCCAAAAAACATGACGCATAGCAAAAAAATCAGGAAATCAACCCTGCAAATTGTCAAGTTTGTTTAAGTTTCAACCAACATCACGCTATTGATGTACTTCTTTTTTACCAATAATTAATTTCTGAACCCGCGCTCAAATTATTGCACTTCCGCCTCCATTTCTTGGCATCAATTGCCCAACATAGCGGTTTTATTGCCTATTGTTGATATTTAAGTCACCTATATAGGCAAAAAAGTAAGGAAAAGGACACATCAAACGCTACCTGCATTGATGAAATTCGCTTCAAAAATTTTGGGAGCAAAATATGAAACTGATGACGCCATCACGTGCCGTCGCGCTAGGTTTGGCGGGACTCGCGTTAAGTAGCCCCAGCGTACATGCTGCGGTTGATTGCCAGCCCCTGCCCAATTGGCAAAGTGGCAATACCTACACCCAAGGGGATCAAGTTAAAGCGGACGATACCGCCTATGAGGCAAGGTGGTGGACGCAAGCCGATCCTGCCACCCAATCAGGGGAGTGGAAAGCGTGGAAAATCCTCGGCCAGTGCGCGGGCAGCGTCAACCAAGCCCCTACCGCAACCTTAACCGTCTCCCCGTCTGGACCCGTTAAGGTTGGCGACACACTCACCTTCACCCTCGCCGGAACCGACACGGATGGCACAGTGACCTCATTCGTACTCTCACAAGGCGAGACTGTCTTATATGAAGGTGCAGAAGCGACCAGCATTGACTGGCAAGCCGAACAAACGGGGCGCTTTACGTTTAGTCTCACCGTGACCGACGACAAAGGCGCGACCGATACCCAAACATTGCAACAGGTGGTGGGGGATGACCAAACCGGCGGCGATGAGTATGCCTGTCGCCCTGCTGGTTTATACACCACCCCAGATGTCGACGTGCCGTATTGCTCGGTGTATGACGAAAACGGTCTTGAAGACATGGGCGCCGATCACCCTCGCCGTGTCATTGGCTATTTCACCAGCTGGCGAAACGGTGCCAACGGCCAGCCAGCTTATTTAGTCAGCGATATTCCTTGGGACAAGATCACCCACATTAACTACGCCTTTGCCCATGTTAACGCGGACAACCAATTGTCTATCGGCGATCCCAATGCCCCCGATAACCCAGCGACCCAGATGACCTGGCCAGGCGTGGCCGGCGCAGAGATGGATCCAACCCTGCCGTACAAAGGCCACTTTAACTTACTCAACAAGTATAAAAAGCAGCACCCCGACGTGAAAACGCTGATCTCCGTGGGTGGCTGGGCCGAAACCGGGGGCTACTTCGGTGAAAACGGCGAGCGCATCGACAGTGGCGGCTTCTATACCATGACTACCAATGCCGATGGCAGCGTCAACCAAGCTGGCATTAAAGCTTTCACCGACAGTGCCGTCGCCTTCTTACGCCAGTATGGCTTTGATGGTCTAGACATTGATTATGAATACCCATCGTCAATGAAAGACTCAGGCCACCCTGACGATTTCGAGTACTCCAACCCACGTCGTGCGCACTTGAATAAATCCTATCAAGTATTGATGAAGTCGCTGCGTGAAGCGCTCGATAAAGCCAGTGCACAAGATGGCAAGCACTATATGCTGACCATTGCCGCACCGTCGTCGGGTTACTTATTGCGCGGGATGGAAACCTTCCAAACCACCCAATACTTAGATTACGTCAACATTATGAGCTATGACCTGCACGGGGCATGGAACGATCATGTTGGCCATCAGGCGCCGCTGTACGACACCGGCGAAGACTCGGAGCTTAAACAGTGGAATGTCTACCAAACCCCTGAGTTTGGCGGGATTGGTTATTTAAATACCGACTGGGCTGCGACCTACTTTATGGGCGGTATGTCTCCCGGCCGCATCAATATTGGTATCCCGTATTACACCCGCGGCTTTAAAGACGTGCAAGGTGGCGATAAAGGCCTTTGGGGACGCGCGCCACTGCCAAACCAAAGTGAGTGCCCAGCCGGCACCGGTGTCGGTGAGAAAAACAAATGCGGCAACGGTGCCGTCGGGATAGATAACCTTTGGCATGATGTGGACGAGCTCGGCAATGAAGTGCCTGCTGGCTCTAACCCATTGTGGCATGTGAAAAACCTGCTCGACGGCAAACTCCCGGCCTATGCGGCGGAATACGGACTCGACCCTGAGCAAGACCCCACTGATCGCCTTACTGGTAGTTATCAGCGTTATTACGATGACATCGCCAAAGCGCCATGGGTTTGGAACGAGGAAAAACGCGTATTCCTGTCGATGGAAGACGAAACCTCGATGGCCGAGAAAGTGGACTACGTCGTCAACAAAGGCCTAGGCGGGGTGATGTTCTGGGAGCTGGCGGGGGATTATCGCTATGATGATCAGCGTCAAGCCTATTTTATGGGTGACACCCTGACCTCGCTGGCGTACCAAACCTTTAAGCAATCCGGCAGCGACTACTCGCTACAACGTGGCGACGCCAACTTCCAAGTGCCAAGCGAGCAAGTGGATGTCACGTTTGATGCACTGAACTTCCCAGTGGGCGATGACAACTACCCTATCCGCCCCAAGTTCCGCTTTACCAACCACTCGGATCTGGACTTATCGGGCGCCACCATCAGCTTTGATGTGCCGGTTTCAACCTCGGCCATTTTTAAATCTGACTGGAACGCCCAGAAAAAGCTGCGCATGGAAGTCGTGCGTGATAGCAGCAACGCCAGTGGTAACAACATCGGCGGGTTTGATGCCACGCATCATCGCTTTGCCATCACCTTGATCAACGAATGGGGTGGCATAGAGCAAAGCTTTAAGCCGGGTGAAACCTTGGACGCTCAGGTGATGTACTACATGCCGATCACTAACCCGACCAATATCACCATCGAAAAAGATGGCCAGCGCTATGCGGTAAAGCAGGAATATCCAAGCCTTCCGCCTGCGCTACCCGGTAGCACCGGTCAAAGTGGTGGCGACACTCAGTGTCCCGGCGTCGATATCACGAGCCTGAGTACCTACCCTAACTGGCCCAATGGTGGCAACCATGCCAGCGGTGGCGACCAACTTATCTACCAAGATGCGGTATGGGAAGCCAAATGGTGGACCCAAGCGGCACCCGGTGGTCAAGCTTGGCGCCAAGTCTGCAGCCTCTAATCCATTTCTGATCTTGAATGCGGGGGCTGCGTGCCCCCGTTAAGGAGTCGTTATGTTCAAGTCTTCGCTCTCACAGTTTTCCTGCCGCAGCGCCGTGGCCCTTGCGCTGGTCGCAAGCAGTTCACAAGTGATGGCACATGGCTATTTAGAAAGCCCCAAAGCACGCCAAGCGATTTGCCATGAACAAGGAGGCTATTGGTGGCCTTCAGATGGATCACGTATCCCTAACGCTGCCTGTCGCGCTGCGTTCTTAGAATCGGGGCACTACCCGTTTGTGCAACACCACGAATCAGCCCAATTGGTGGCGGATTATCGCAATATGGATGCGGTGAAAGCGGCCGTTACCGATGGCAACTTATGTGGTGCCGGTGATCCCAATAAAGCCGGGATCAGTTTGCCCTCACCGGATTGGCAACGGACCGAAGTCACCCCAGATGGCAATGGGCAAATTGACGTGCGTTTTCGCGCCACCACACCGCACAACCCAAGCTTTTGGGAAATTTATCTGACCAAGCCAGACTATAACGGCGCGACCGATACGCTGACGTGGGACGATCTCGAAAAGATCGACACCTTTGGCGACCTGCCCATTGTGGTTGGCGATAACGGTAACCGGTATTACGAGATGACCGTGACCCTGCCCGCCGATCGTCAAGGTGATGCCATTCTCTATAGCCGTTGGCAACGTATTGATCCGGCCGGAGAAGGCTTCTACAACTGTGCCGACATCACCATCACCCCTAGTCAGACCGCCCCCGCCCAATGGCACGAGCTGGGCTACTTTGTCCCACATCCACAAATGGCAGCATTGGGCGATCGCGTGCGGGCCCGCTTGCACAATCGCCAAGGCCAAGAAGTCGTGGATGTCACACTCACCCTGACGGACCAAAATGTGGCGAATTGGCCACACGCACTGGCCAGCCTTATCGAGCAACAGGCTAACGAGCCCTTACGTATCGGGGTGATGCGCCACGGCGAGATCCAGTTTAATGCCGATGACGTGGTGCAAAACCAAGTCTTTAGCCATCACGATAGCTATAGCTTCAACCTGTCGGTGATCCCGGCTACCGACGAACCCACCAGCAACCTGCCCGCTTGGAGTGCATCTGACGTCTATGTGGCCAAGGATCGCGTGCGCTATGGCGACAACATCTACCAAGCAAAATGGTGGACACGCAACGAGCAACCCGGCGCTGCCCTTGTTTGGCAACGCGTGACACAATAAGGAGCAAACATGAAGCCAATGACCCTACTCTCTCTGGCGATTGCTGGGGCACTGGGTGCCAGCCACGCCGTGGCGGCCCCCTCAACCCCAAGTTTGGACTGGAAGCCACAGAACTATTCTTTTGTTGAAGTCGACGAATATGGTCGCGGATCGTACAAAGATCTGGTGCAACGCGTGGATGAAGTCCAAATTGAAATTAAATGGAATGCGTGGTCCGGTGATGGCGGTGACAGCTACAAGGTGTACTTTGACGATCAAGTCGTCAATCAAGGCACCTTACCGGCAGGAACCAAATCCGGCATTGTCACTTTTCCCTATGACAAAGGCGGCCGCCACCAGCTTAAACTCGCCTTGTGTGAAGGCGGCGTGGATGGCCAGTGTGCGACCAGTGCCGCCAAACCCATTGTGATCGCAGACACCGACGGAGTGCACCTTGACCCACTGCCGATGAATGTCGATCCGAACAACAATGACTACCCCAAACAGCCTGATACCGTGGTGGGGGCATACTTTGTCGAATGGGGCATTTATGGCCGTAACTTCGATGTCAGTCAGGTGCCCGCGGGGAATCTCACCCACATCTTATATGGCTTTATCCCCATTTGTGGCCCCAATGAGTCATTAGGCGACATCGAAAATGGCAACAGCTTGCGCGCGCTGGAGCTTGCCTGCCAAGGCTCAAAAGACTATGAAGTGGTGATCCATGACCCTTGGGCAGCGATTCAGAAAAAACTGCCCGGCACACCAGCTAAAGATCCAATTGGTGGCACTTACGCGCAAATGATGGCGCTCAAGCAGCGCTACCCGGATCTGAAAATTCTCCCATCCGTTGGCGGCTGGACCCTATCAGACCCCTTCTATGATTTCACCGACAAAGCCAACCGTGATGTCTTTGTTGCCTCGATGAAAGAGTTCCTACAAACCTGGAAGTTCTATGATGGGGTCGACATTGACTGGGAATACCCAGGCGGTGGCGGTGCCAATCCAGATTTAGGCAATCCCGATAAAGACAGCCAAGCCTACGCGGCCTTAATGCGTGAGCTGCGCGCGATGTTGGATGAGCTCGAGGCCGACACGGGCCGTGAGTACCAACTCACCTCGGCCGTCGGGGCCGGTTATGACAAAATCGCCAACGTCGATTACAGCGCCAGCGCGCCGTACATGGACTACATCTTTGCCATGACCTACGACTTTTTCGGCGCGTGGAATAATGTCACCGGTCACCAAACCGCGATTTACTGCGGCAGCCATATGAGCGCCGATGAGTGTGATGGTACTGGCGTCGATGACAACGGCGAGCCCCGTAAAGGTCCTGCCTACACGCTCGATAATGGCGTGCAATTACTGCTCGAAAGCGGCGTGCCACCGGAGAAAATGGTGATCGGTACCGCGATGTACGGCCGCGGCTGGGAAGGCGTTTTCCCTGCCAATGCAACCGATCCTAACAACCCGATGACCGCCCCCGGTAACGGCCCAATCAAAGGCAGTACCGCTGATGGTATTTGGGAAGCGGGCGTGATTGACTACAAAGGCGTCGTCAAATCAATGCTCGGCAGCGCGGGGAACGGTATCAATGGCTTCCAACCCGGTTATGATGAGCAAGCTGAAGCGGCCTACGTTTGGAACCCAGACAACGGCAAGCTAGTCACTTATGACAACCAGCGCTCGGTCAAAGCCAAAGGCCAGTATGTACGCAACCACAACTTCGCCGGTTTGTTTGCTTGGGAAATCGATGCCGACAATGGCGATATCCTTAATGCGATGCACGAGGGCTTAGCACAGGATGATCAACCACCTGTCAATAGTGCTCCTACCGTCACCCTTGCGCAGCAAAGCTATACGCTGGCGCCCGGAGCATCGTTAACTATTGCCGCCAATGGGCGTGATCGGGATGGCGATACCCTGACCTATCGCTGGCAAGGCGATACGGCGCTGACCCTGACTAATAGCGACACGGATTCGGTCACCGTGACCGCCCCCGATGTGAGTACCAGCACCGATTATTCCCTGTCGGTGACGGTATCGGATGGTCAAGCCAATGCCGAGGCCAGCACTACTATTAAGGTGGTGGTACCGGGTGAAAACCAAGCCCCCACCGTGGCACCTATCGCCCCTGTTAGCCTGAAAAGCGGTGAGCAAACCCGCGTGACGATTGAGGCAAACGACCCAGATGGCGATACACTCAGCTACACCTACCGTGCATCCGGCGATCTGGCCGTTGCTGGCAGCGGTGATCAGGTGACGCTGACCGCGCCCACCGTGACGGAGAATCGCGACTATGTGGTCACGGTCGAGGTCAGCGATGGCGACAAAACCACGCAAGCGCAATTCACGGTAACCGTGACGGCGGCCAGTGGCTTACCAACGTGGGATGAAAACACCGTGTATGTCGGCGGCGATCGCGTCCTGTATCAAGGGGTTGAGTATCGCGCCAAGTGGTGGACCAAAGGCCAGCGCCCAGACCAAGGCGATCCATGGGAGCGCGTCGGGGATAGCCAAGCCAACCAAAGCAGTGAATGGCAAGCGACCGTTGCTTATTCCGGTGGCGATGAAGTTGAATATAACAACCAACGCTACCAAGCCAAGTGGTGGACGCAAGGCGAAAAGCCGGGTAGCGCCGCGGTCTGGCAATTGCTGTAACGGTTTTTCACTTCCCTCAATGACAAAACGCCCCAACAGGGGCGTTTTTCTTCAGCGGTGGACAATAGACAAGGCACTTAACGACGCTGACGCACCGCTTCATACAAACAGACGCCAGTTGCCACGGACACGTTCAAGCTCGACACGCTACCCGCCATTGGGATCCGAATCAGCTCATCACAGGTTTCACGCGTCAAACGGCGCATGCCATCTCCTTCTGCGCCCATCACTAAGGCGAGCGGCCCCACCAATTTGGTGTCGTAAACATCATGATCGGCCTCACCCGCCGTGCCCACAAACCACACGCCCTGCTCTTTGAGCGCTCGCATGGTTCGCGCTAAGTTGGTGACGCGCACTAAAGGCACGACTTCAGCGGCGCCACAGGCGACTTTTCGCGCCGTAGCATTGAGCTGAGCGGATTTGTCTTTCGGGACAATCACCGCACTGACTCCGGCCGCATCCGCGGTACGCAAGCACGCCCCCAAGTTGTGGGGGTCAGTTACCCCATCAAGCACCAGCAACAAGGGGTTCTCGGTATTGGCGAGGATCGCCTCCAAGTCATTTTCGTTATACTGACGGCCCGCTTTGACACGTGCCACAATCCCTTGGTGCGACGCACCTTGGGTTTTGTCGTCTAACGCTTTGCGGCCGACTTGCTGAATACTGATCCCCAGCATCGCTAATTCGTTTAGTACAGGCACCAAGCGTTCGTCTTGACGGCCTTTTAGCACCATCACGTCAATAAAGCGAGATGGATCAGTCGCAAGCACGGCTTGGACGGCATGAATGCCGTAAATGGTTTCATTACTCATGGGTTACTTCTTTTTCTTGACCGCTTTAGGTTTTTGCTTCTTCGCCTTTTTCTTGCGTGCTTTTTCCGCAGGCGACTTACCTTTGCCCTTCTTGCCTTTTTTCTCTGCAGGGGCCTTGTCTTCTTCAACGCTCGGCACGGCGCCACGTTTCAGTTGCTGACGCACGGACATTCGCTCGCGACGGGCTTGTGGGTCTTTATTCGACTCCGCACGGCCTTTCTTGCGTTTGTCACGGGCTGTTTTCCCCGGGCGACGGGCTTTGCGCTCAGAGCCTACCAGCTCAAAGTCGATTTGTCGCTCATCCAAGTTAACGGCTAAGACTTTCACGGTCACCTGATCACCGAGTCGGAACACACGTCCCGAGCCTTCACCGACCAAGCGTTGACCCACCATATCAAAGCGATAGTAATCATTATCGAGGTTGGAAATATGGACCAAACCATCGATATGTAGCTCATTGAGGCGAACAAAGAAGCCAAAACCAGTGACATTGGCAATCACGCCTTCCAACTCATCACCAACGTGATCTTGCATGTATTCGCACTTAAGCCAATCAGCCACATCACGAGTAGCATCATCAGCACGGCGTTCGGTTTTCGAACACTGCTCGCCGAGCACATCCATATCGTCAAATGAGTAGTGGTAGCCACCGGTCGGGGTCCAACGATCTTGGTTTTTACCCGCTTGTTTGGCAATCAAGTATTTGAGTGCACGGTGCAACAGCAAATCCGGATAGCGACGAATAGGCGAGGTAAAGTGTGCGTATTGCTTGAGTGCCAAACCAAAGTGGCCTTGGTTATCCGCTTGATACACCGCTTGCTTCATCGAGCGGAGCAACATGGTTTGGATCAGTTCACTGTCAGCGCGACCATGCACCACATGCATCAGTGCCGCGTAGTCTTTCGGCGTCGGCTCAAGGCCGCCGCTGAGACTCAAGCCTAACTCGCCTAAGAAATCTTTAAAGCCACTGAGGCGCTCTTCGCCCGGCGCTTCGTGGACACGATAGAGTGCTGGCTCTTTGTGTTTTTCCACAAAACGCGCCGACGCGATATTGGCCAAGATCATACACTCTTCGATGATCTTGTGCGCATCGTTGCGCTCCACCGGCACAATACGGTCGATTTTACGCTGTGCGTTGAAAATAAACTGAGTTTCCACCGTCTCGAACTCAATCGCCCCCCGTTGTTGGCGAGCCTCACTGAGCACTTTGTACATATCGTGCAAAGTCTCTAAGTGCGGTACCAGAGAACGGTAGCGCTCACGCAACTCCTCATCGCCTTCAAGGATGTGAGACACCTTGGTATAGGTCAGACGCGCGTGGGAATTCATCACCGCTTCGTAATGCTTGTAGCCAGATAACGCACCTGACTCAGAAATCGTCATCTCACACACCATACACAAGCGATCGACTTGCGGGTTCAGCGAGCATAAACCATTGGAAAGCACTTCCGGCAACATGGGCACCACTTGATTCGGGAAGTACACCGAGTTACCGCGGTTTTGCGCTTCTTTATCCAACGCCGAATCAGGTCGCACATAGTAGCTGACATCGGCAATCGCTACCCACAGACGCCAGCCGCCCGAGCGTTTACGCTCGCAATAGACCGCATCATCAAAGTCGCGGGCATCTTCACCATCGATGGTCACCAGTGGCAAATCACGTAGATCGACGCGGCCTTCTTTGGCTTTTTCTGGTACCTCTTCACTCAAGCTTTTGACTTGCTTGAGGACCGCATCCGGCCATTGGTGGGGAATATCGTGGGTGCGCATCGCAATTTCGATTTCCATGCCGGGCGCCATGTTCTCGCCCAGCACTTCAACAATCTTACCGACAGGATTGGTTTGTCGAGTCGGGCGCTGCATGATCTCGACCACCACCACATTGCCCATACGCGCACCTTGGGTTTGCTCTTTGTCGATCACGATGTCTTGACCAAGACGGCTATCATCGGGCACGACAAAGCCCATGCCATCTTCCACAAAGTAACGGCCCACGATCTGACCTTGGCGTGCCTCGAGCACCCGTACTACACGGGCTTCTTTGCGGCCTCGCTTATCGGTGCCGACACCTTGGGCTAAAATCACATCACCGTGCATCACGCTACGCATTTGATGGTGCGGTAACATCCAATCATCGTGATTGCCTTTGCCTTCTGGGCGCAGAAAGCCAAAGCCGTCTCGGTGACCGATGACAGTGCCTTTAACCAAGTCTAATCGCTCGGGTAAGGCGTAGCACTGGCGACGGGTAAACACCAATTGGCCATCACGCTCCATAGCGCGCAGGCGTCGACGTAAGCCTTCATACTGTTCATCACCAGCGAGCCCCAAGTGTGCGAACAGATTGTCTCGACTTACCGGCGCTTTAAAGCTGCGTACGACCTCGAGCAGGTGTTCACGGCTAGGGACGGGATTGTCATATTTTTCTGCTTCACGAGCTTGGTGCGGATCGGCCGCAATGCCTGTGGGCGTATTTTTTGTCGAACCTGTGTCTTGCGACATAGACCTTTTCCTATTGGCGTATGTTGATTTCATTATATCTGTTAACTGACGCTAATGCGCCGCGATGATCGCAGTTTGACGTTTTGTTTCAGCGTCTTGCTTGTAAACAACGAGAGGAATATGGCGCAGGCACCATATCGAATCAGATTGGAAACAGATGAGTGGTAACGAGTATAACGAATTTGTGTGACAAAATCGCTTATTGTGCTTACCAATAACTGGTGCGACGTTTGGCGCGCGCAATAATGTTTTGTGGCATACGCGCTTCTAGCGCAGCACGCAGCTGAGCAATCCGATTGCGAGTTTGGGTGTCCGCGGTAATAGTTTGGTACAACCAACGGTAAGCATCTTCATAATCGAGCGGCGAGCCGACATCATCCACTAGCAGCTCAGCCAGTAAGATGCGTGCACGCGTATCCCCCAGCGAAGCCGCTTCACGCAGATAAGGAATGGCTCGGCGCTGGTCCTGCTGGACGAGCGTGCCATTGGCATAATAGCGTCCTAGTTGCTCGAGTGCCGCAGGCAAGCCTTGTTGTGCCGCCAGCTTCATGTAGTAAACACCCAGCTCCGCATCCTGATCCACACACACGCCCCACGCCAGCATATCACCGTATAAAAACTCATAGGCGGGCGATCCAACACGGGTGGCACGGGCTTCAATATCTTGGATCAATTGGCACTCGTCCTGCTTCACCCGTTCAAGGTGAGAGTTAGTTTCGAACAAGGCAATCAATTCGCTCTCTTCATACACAGGCACAGCGGGGCCGACGTCCGCTTTGGCCGCTGCTGTTGACAACAAAAGAGAAAAAACTAGCGTTCGAAACTTCATGCCTACTCGCTATCAAAACAAAAAACTAAGCAGCAGCGTCAGGGCTACCTGTGCCTTTTTTGTATCGGCGCTATGTGAAATGACTTTAGCAAAGGCGGCAAGTTTTTTCCGCTATCGCGCGATCTCGATTCCAAGCTGGGCGAAAAAAGCATTAAAAAAGCCAGCGACAAGGCGCTGGCTTTTATCATTCAAAGCAATTGCTTATTCAGCAAACGGATGTACTTTGATGATGGTTTCGTTACGGTCAGGACCGGTTGAAATAATATCAATCGGCACACCGGTCAGCTCTTCGATACGCTTGATGTAATCGAGCGCCGCTTGCGGCAGTTCGTCGAGAGATTTCACCCCAAAGGTGTTCTCGCTCCAACCAGGCATGCTTTCATAGATAGGCTCGATGTTTTCGTACGCGTCAGCGGCCAGAGGAGACACCTCAACGGTTGAACCGTCTGCCATCTTGTAACCGGTACAAATTTTGATTTCTTCCAAGCCGTCCATCACGTCAAGCTTGGTCAGACAGAAACCTGACACTGAGTTGATTTGTACTGCACGACGCATCGCAACCGCATCAAACCAACCACAACGACGTTTACGGCCGGTGGTCGCACCAAATTCGGCACCTTTAGTACCAAGGTGCATGCCAATCTCATCATCCAACTCAGTCGGGAATGGACCCGCACCAACACGCGTACAATACGCTTTAGCAATACCCAAGATATAGCCAAGGTGACGCGGACCAAAACCAGAGCCTGCAGCAACACCGCCGGCAGTGGTGTTCGACGAAGTAACGTACGGATAAGTACCGTGGTCGATGTCTAGCAAGGTGCCTTGTGCGCCTTCAAACATGATTTTGTCACCACGTTTGCGGGCATCATCAAGCTCTTGAGTCACGTCCATCACCATACCGGTAAGGATGTCCGCTTGCTCCATGACTGTCGCCAAGGTCTCTTCATAGCTCACAGGCTCAGCCTTGTAGAAATGCTCAAGCTGGAAGTTATGGAATTCCATCACTTCTTTTAGCTTTTCAGCAAAGGCTTCTTTGTCGAACAGATCGCCAACACGCAGACCACGACGTGCCACTTTATCTTCGTATGCAGGCCCGATACCGCGACCGGTCGTACCGATGGCTTTCTTACCGCGTGCTTGCTCACGTGCTGCGTCAAGCGCAATGTGATATGGCAGGATCAGAGGACAAGCTTCTGACAGGAATAGGCGCTCACGAACCGGCACACCGCGCGCTTCCAGCTCACCCATTTCTTTCAGCAGAGCATCCGGCGACAGCACAACACCGTTACCGATGATACATTTAACGTTGTTGCGAAGGATACCAGAAGGAATCAAGTGTAGGACGGTTTTCTCGCCGTCGATGACAAGAGTATGACCAGCATTGTGACCGCCTTGGTAGCGAACCACGTATTTAGCGTCTTCAGTCAAAAGATCAACGATCTTTCCCTTACCTTCGTCACCCCATTGGGTGCCGAGAACTACTACGTTATTACCCATCTTTTTCGATATGCAGCTAGTTAAAAATGGATTCTAGCACCTTCAAAAAACGGTTGCAGTTATTTTTTAACCATAATGTCGTTTTCTTACCATGGGCTTGTCACGTCAAGCTGACAGCCCCTTGGTTAACTCAAGAGGTAATAGGCCAATACCGCACCGATCACCACCAAGCAGCCTCCGATACGTCGCAACTGATTATCCGGCTGTTGGCTCAGTTCAGTCACCATTTGTCGCCATTGTTTAGGAAATAACATGGGCCCTAGCCCTTCGACCACCAATACCAGCGCAAGCGCTCCCCATAATGTCGTCATGATTCATCCTCCTACATTGAATCTCGCTGTGCGTGATAAGCCAAAGACAAAAAAAAGACAAGGCGCAGTGCCTTGTCTTTTCTCGCGGTTATTGCGGTTTATTTATTGATCACGTCAGGCTGCTTCATGTATTTGAAGAAGTCACTTTTCGGATCAACCACCAGCATATCGCTCTTGCTGTTAAAGCTCTTACGATAGGCTTGTAGCGAGCGCACAAAGCTATAAAACTCAGGCTCTTTCTTAAAAGCATTAGCAAACAGCTTCGCCACTTCTGCGTCAGCTTCACCACGGGTGATCCGCGCTTGACGCTCTGCTTTAGACAGAATAGTCGCCACTTCTAGCTCAGCTTGCGCGCGAATAATTTCCGCTTGCTCACGCCCTTGTGCACGATGACGACGGGCAACCGCCTCACGCTCAGCACGCATACGTGCATAAATAGACTCACTGATTTCACTCGGCAGGTTGATACGCTTGATACGCAAGTCAATCAACTCAATACCCAAATCACGTGAACCTTCGCTCGCCGCACGATCAAGGACACTTTTCATGACCTCATCACGCTTTTCAGACACGATTTCTTTAATGGTTTTGCTACCGATTTCGGCACGCAAGCCATCCGCGACACGACGCTGCAACAACGACTCGGCAGTCAGTTTGTTACCACCACCAGTGGACAGGTAATACTGGCCAAAGTCTTTGATACGCCACTTCACGTAAGAGTCAATAATGACGTCTTTTTTCTCGGCGGTAACAAAACGGTCAGCACGGTCATCCATGGTTTGGATACGCGCATCGAGTGTGTTGACGCGATCAAACAATGGCAGTTTGAAATGCAGACCCGGCTGATAGATTTTCGCCACGTCGTTATCCGTTTTAAGCACGCGCCCAAAACGGACCACGATGCTACGTTCGCCTTCACTCACCACGAAGATCGACATCAAAAAGACAACAACGGCTAGGACGACAACAGGGATCATCATCTTACGCATGCTTAGTATCTCCCTTCTCGTGATGAACCAGAACGCGGCGCCGACTCTTGCTGGGTTGGCTGTGCGCTTTGCTCAAGCTCAATACCATATTGGCTGCTCGACGTCTCTTTACGCTGGTTCGGTCCAACGGCTGCGCCTCCCATTAGCTTATCGAGTGGGAGATATAACAGATTGCTGTTGCCGCTTTGCGAATCCACCATCACCTTACTGGTGTTGCTGTAGACTTCTTCCATGGTCTGAATATACAGACGGTTACGCGTTACGCGTGGGGCTTCACGGTACTCAGGCAAGAGTTTCTCAAATTGAGACACTTCACCTTGTGCTTCGTTAACCGTGCGCTCTTTGTAACCCAATGCGGCTTTTTTCAAGGTTTCCGCACGACCGGTTGCTTTTGGCAATACGTCATTACGATAGGCTTCAGCTTCACGGATAAAACGCGCTTCATCCTCTCGTGCTGCAATCGCATCATCAAACGCGTCTTTCACTTGCTCCGGTGGGCGCGCATATTGGAAGTTTACATCCACCACCAACAGTCCCATGTCGTACTTATCGATGATTTTGTTGAGTTCCACTTGGGTACGCTCACGCACTTCTTGACGACCACGGGTGATGATATCGTCCATCAAGGAGTCACCGACCACCGCACGAAGCGCTGAATCTGTGGCTTGACGTAAGCTATCGTCAGCATTGGTGACGCTGTAAAGATATTGCTGTGGATCCATCACGCGGTATTGCACGTCCATTTCAACGTTCACCACGTTCTCGTCTTTAGTCAGCATAAGGCCCGAGCTGTTCAGAGAACGGATAGATTCAACGTTGACGGTGCTGACTGTATCCACAAAGGTAGGTTTCCAGTTCAAACCAGGCTGCACGATCCGGTCATATTGTCCAAAACGCAGCACCACACCCCGCTCGGCTTCGCCGATGGTGTAGAACCCAGAGATCCCCCAAACAATCGCGCCAATCAGTGCAAGTACACCTAGACCGGCGACGCCTCCCCCAAAGGATGGGCCTTTGCCTTTACGGCCTCCGCCGCCTAAGCCACCGAGTTTGCGGCTTAGCTTGTTAAATAGTTCATCAAGATCCGGTGGGCCTTGATTCCGGCCACCACGATTGCCCCAGGGGTCTTTATCGGGACCGCCATTGTTTCCTGGCTCATTCCACGCCATTCGCGCTCTCCATCAAATTGATCTGACGATAGTTTTTTACTTTAGCAGCCTAGTCGCTGACGATAAAGTCGCCAAGGTGACTGCCTTCTCTTTTTTCCAGCCGATACCAATCTGTTTGTGGCAAACGCACATCAACGAGTAAGTGACCATCGTCTTGGTACTCCTCGTGCACAATGCAGCGCATCTGACAAAACTTACTGTGCATTCGGCCCGCCATGCTTGGTGGCAACCGGAGGCGGTGTTTCACCATGGTGCCAGCCAAACGCTCGGTGAGGGCTTCAAATATCAGCGAAATTCCTTGTCCGGATAGCGCCGAGACCCATACCGCTTGTGGGATCCCCTCGTCGTCTCGTTCAATACGAGGTTCAGCGCGTTCTAGACTATCGATTTTATTCATGACAATCAGACGAGGCACATCAGCGGCGTCAATTTCTTCTAGCACGCTGTTGACCGCTTCCATATTGTCACGGTACCTGTCATCACTGGCATCGACCACGTGCAGCAGCAAGTCCGCTTCTTGGGTTTCTTGCAAGGTTGCTTTAAATGCAGCCACCAAGTCATGCGGCAGGTGGCGAATAAAGCCCACCGTGTCGGCAAGAATTGAGGGACCAACATCCTCCACTTCAATCCGGCGTAAGGTCGGATCGAGGGTGGCAAACAACTGATCAGCGGCATACACACCCGCTTCAGTGATGCGGTTAAATAACGTTGATTTCCCAGCGTTGGTATAGCCTACGAGTGAGATAGTGGGCACTTCCGCACGTGCTCGCGCTCGACGCCCCTGCTCTCGCTGCTTGGCGACTTTTTCCAACCGACGAAGAATCGCTTTTACCCGATCTCGCAATAATCGACGGTCAGTTTCCAACTGGGTTTCACCCGGCCCGCGCAAACCAATCCCACCTTTTTGCCGCTCAAGGTGAGTCCAGCCTCGCACCAAACGCGTTGACAGGTGGCGTAGCTGGGCCAGCTCTACCTGCAACTTACCCTCATGGGTGCGTGCACGTTGGGCAAAGATGTCGAGGATCAAGCCGGTTCGGTCTAACACTCGACACTTAAACAATTGTTCCAAGTTACGCTCTTGCGCCGGTGATAATGCGTGATTGAAGATCACGACATCGGCACCGACTTGGCGTACGGTGTCAGCGACTTCTTGCGCCTTACCCTCACCGACAAAATACTTGGGATGTGGTGACTGACGGCTGCCGACAACAACTTGCAAGGCATCGACACCCGAGGACGACACCAGCATTTGAAACTCGCTGAGATCGTCCCACTCGCCATCATGGGTAAAATTGATATGAACGAGTACAGCCTGTTCACCGGCCTCGTAACGGTCAAACAAGCAAACAGCTCCTTAGCAAATGAATGCTCACTCCTCAGGTTTATCCTGCTGACGATCACCGTGTGAACGCTCGGCAGAACCCTGGTTATTGTTATGGTGGCTGACTGGACGTGCAGGCACGACGGTTGAGATCGCGTGCTTATACACCATCTGGTTAACCGTGTTTTTCAGCAGAATCACGAATTGATCAAACGATTCAATCTGGCCTTGCAACTTAATGCCATTCACCAAGTAAATGGAAACGGGAATACGCTCACGACGTAGCGCATTTAAGAATGGGTCTTGTAATGATTGCCCCTTAGCCATTATTTCTTTTCCTTATTTGTTTGTAATTGTAGTCAATCTAAGCGGTTAAGCAGCGTCCTTGTCAGGGACAGTATACATTAAGTCTCTGTCTCTGCCGCCAACGCTTTTGTCACCGTTTGTAAAGATAGTGACGGCGAGTCACTATCAAGCCAAGTCACATTTTCCCAGCCGCGAAGCCAAGTAATCTGACGTTTGGCCAACTGGCGCGTCGCGCAAATCCCACGATAAACGGCTTCTTCATGGGTGCAGCGTCCGGCCAAATAATCCCACATCTGGCGATACCCCACGCAACGAATCGACGGCAAATCCGGATGCAGATCACCTCTTTCGTATAGCGCGCGTACCTCCTGTTCAAACCCTGCCTCTACCATCTTGGCAAAGCGAAGTTCGATGCGGCGATGCAACTCTCCTCGATCCTGAGGAGTGATTGCGAACTGGTGAACCTGATACGGCAAAGGATCACCTTTTTTCTCAGTTAGCGCCGTTAATGTGTGTCCGGAAACCCGGAATACTTCTAACGCACGCATGATGCGCTGCGGATCATTGGGATGGATCCGCGCGCCCGCAACAGGATCAATATGGCATAACTGCTGATGCAATGCCTCCCAACCGTGCTGCTGCGCCTCTTTTTCAATCGCGTCGCGCACCTCAGGATCCGCACTGGGTAGCGGTGATAATCCCTCGAGCAACGCTTTAAAGTACAACATTGTGCCCCCCACCAGCAGCGGGATTTTGCCTTGGGCAACAATCTCTGCCATCGCGGTGAGCGCATCGTCACGAAAGTCGGCCGCCGAATAGGCTTGCGACGGATCGCGAATATCAATTAGGCGATGCGGGGCCTGAGCCAATTCATCAGCCGTTGGTTTGGCAGTACCAATGTCCATGCCGCGGTAAATCAATGCCGAATCCACACTAATAATTTCCACCGGCAATGTTTTACGTAACGCTATAGCCAGATCCGTTTTTCCGGAGGCAGTCGGCCCCATCAGAAAAATGGCCTTGGGCAACGGATTAGTCATGCTGTAATGCTTCTATCGCTGTGGTCAAGTCAAGACGTTTAAACACGCGCTGATAGCCATGCTGTAACGCCTCGCCCTGCCAATATTGTTCAATTTCCGAAACGGTCTGTACCGCTTGCGCAAGGCTGACGTGATCCGATGCTACTGTCAACTGCTTTGCCAGCCAACTCCACATGCTTGAGCTGTGATCTTCATGGGGTTGATCTGGGGTTAATGACAATAAAAATGCCAACAAGTCGGGAATAAAAGCTTGGAGGTTGGACTGGCGCAGTGGCTGACATACTGTCATGACCATCAACTGTTGTCCTTTTACCTTTATATGGATCCCAAAGCGCCCTAATAAGGTTTGATAGTGCTCAACCGCCTCACATTCTTGAGGCGACGCCGACATCCGCTGCGGGATCAATAGCGGCTGTGCCACTAACCCTTCATCAAGGGCGGGTCGCAACGCTCCCTGCTGACGCCATGTCTGCAAGGCTTGATAATCCGCCAACCACAATGCATCGCCGCGCGCGATCAGCACATAGTGACCGTGAGTCACGGCAAGCACTTTGCCTAACCCAGTTTCTGCGCTAGCGGGCCGATCGCTGACATCGGCGACCGCCGCCTCGACCGTTGACACAGCCTCAGACACGGCTGGGGCTGATGTTTCCGAGAGTGTGGCGGTCTGCGCGTGCGGCTTTTGTTCTGACGCGTCAGGCGTCATCAGTGCCTGATACGCTTGTGTCGCCTTTTTAGATGGTGGCGCGGGTTGCGAGGAAAACGCGCGATTCCCCGACCATTCACCTGATTGCCCACGCTCGCGGACCGGCTCCTTGCGCTGGCCGGGATAATCCGGAAAACGGTTCACCGCGGTTTGGTAATCACTGGCCACCGCAGATGGCCGTGTCTGATAGCTAGCCTGTTCGCGGACCTCACCGGTTTCATTGTCCACCCCCTCTAAGACGGGAGAACTGGCCTGCTGTAACGCATCAAAAATAGCTTGGAAAATAAAGTCATGCACCAAGCGGGCTTGATGGAATCGCACTTCATGCTTCGCGGGGTGTACATTCACATCCACTTGGTGCGGTTCCACATCAATGTAAAGAACAAACGCCGCATATTGGTCAGGGGCAAGGCTTTGCTCGTAGCCTTGACGAATCGCATGGTTAATCAGCTTGTCTTTCATCATCCGCTGATTGACAAAGCAGTGCTGCATATCATTTTGCTGACGCGCACCTTCTGGCGTACAAATCCATCCCCGAAGCGTCATATCATGATGGGTCAGCTCCACGCGCAACGCATGGTCAACAAACTTTTGCCCACATACCGCTTTGAGACGACGTACCGGATCGCCCTGTTCAGGTACTCGCCGATACTGACGCACAGGCGTGCCGTTGTGACGCACGTTAATGGTGATATCGAAACGGCTCAGTGCAATACGGCGCAATAGCTCATCAATATGGCCAAATTCCGTTTTCTCGGTACGTAAAAACTTACGTCGTGCGGGTGTATTGAAAAACAAGTCCACCACTTCCACCGTACACCCCACCGGATGCGCCGCAGGCTTAACACTCACGGCCATATCACGGCCTTCGGCATACGCTGACCACGCCTCTTGCTGTTCGGCAGGACGCGAGGTAATGGTCAGGCGAGAAACGGAGCTGATACTCGCCAGCGCCTCGCCGCGAAAGCCTAAACTCATGATCGCTTCGAGATCATCCAAGGTGTGGATTTTTGAGGTGGCATGCCGGCTCAACGCCAACTGTAAGTCTGCTTTACTAATTCCGCTGCCGTTATCACGCACACGGATCAGCTTACTGCCGCCTTTTTCAATATCGATATCGATACGGGTCGCGCCCGCATCAATACTGTTCTCGACCAACTCTTTGACCACAGACGCTGGCCTTTCGACCACTTCGCCCGCGGCGATTTGGTTGGCCAAGCGAGCCGGTAAAATCTGAATGGCCATATCAACTTCCCGGAATGATTAACGTCTGCCCCACCGCCAAGGTGTCAGAGCGCAGCGAATTAGCTTGCCGCAAGCTTTCAATAGTCACGCCATAATTCGCGGCGATTTTTCCTAAGTACTCGCCACGTTTGACTTTGTGCTTGCGATCCGGCGTCGTGGCACCGGGAATCGACAGTTTTTGCCCAACCCAAAGCGTATCCGATTTCAGACTATTGGCTCGGCGAATGGTACTGACCGACACCTGATAGTGCTCGGCAATCTTGCCCAGAAACTCGCCGCGGCTCACGGTATGGGTAACAGTACGCGTCGAAGAGACAGCGTTATCCCCCTTACCGGCGAGTTTAGCGACATCGACATTAGGGATAGACAGCACTTGCCCAACCCGCAACGTGTTGGAGCTTAGCCCATTGGCTGATTTAATCGCCGCGACCGAGCTTTGGTATTTATTGGCGATCAAAGACAACGACTGCCCCGCCGTGACAGTATGTTTTACCCCATTTTTACGGGCAGCGAATAAGGTGCCATCGGGCGGGAAA
This sequence comes from Salinivibrio sp. SS2, assembly GCF_001722075.1. Classification (NCBI taxonomy): domain Bacteria; kingdom Pseudomonadati; phylum Pseudomonadota; class Gammaproteobacteria; order Vibrionales; family Vibrionaceae; genus Salinivibrio; species Salinivibrio sp. SS2. Next base: position 100,785 of record NZ_MEBP01000098.1, read on the forward strand.
TGTTCAAAATAATTACGGATCCCGTGATAGACCGCATCGGCAAGCCGGCGCTGGTGATCCCGTTGGAACAGGAGTCGTTCTTCTTGTGGGTTAGAGATAAACCCAGTTTCAATCAGCAAAGAGGGAATATCAGGCGATTTGAGGACAGCCAAACTGGCGTGCTCAGGGCTTGATTTATGCAGCTTGGTGACTTTCCCCAACTCTTTAAGCACCCGGGTCGCCACGTTATAGCCTTCTTTTTGCGAGTTGCTGAACTGTAAATCCAGCACCGCGCGACTGAGGTATTCATCTTCGTTGTTTTGTGCCAATAAGGACCCACCACCCAATAGATTGGACTGCTCTTCGTGCCTTTCAATCCAGCGACCAATTTCACTGTTCGCGCGGCGACGAGATAACACCCATACCGACGCCCCTCGTGGTTGAGGCTTGTGGAAACCATCGGCATGAATCGAAACCAATAAGTGGGCTTTGTGCTGACGAGCAATCTCTGAGCGTCGATTCAAATCGACAAAGTAATCACCGGTGCGCGTGAGTACCGCTCGCATCCCGGGTACCGCATTAATGCGGGCGGCGGTTTGCTTGGCGATCGCCAACGTGACGTATTTTTCAAATTTTCGTGTCGGGCCAACCGCACCCGGGTCGTTGCCTCCATGACCGGCATCGATCGCCACGACGATGTCATCGGTGCCAAACGGCAACGCGGCCACCGTTTCTCGACGCTTCTTTTCCGCGGCACTCAAGTCGGGTTTATTCTTATCGACTTTATCAGGATGAGGCAAATCCACCACCAAGCGGTGGCCATACTCGCCGCCCGGGGCCAAAGCGAAGATGTGCGGCTTGGCCGCGTCTTTTAACTCAAACACCAATCGATAGGTGGACTTGGCAGGCGGGCTACTTTTGCGAATTTTAGTCAGTATATCGCTGCCCTTGACCGGCTTTGGGAGCGAGGTCGCCAGTGAGCTCTGCTTTAAATCAATGACCAAACGGTCAGGTCGAGTCAATGAAAAGTAACTAAAGTCTGGCGCATCCGCTAAATCGACCACGACCCGTGTTTCATTAGGCGCAGGCCAAACGCGAATATTTTCAATCTGATTGGCCCAGCCTGTTACGCTGAACAGACCCGCGATCATCAAGGTGCATAGCCGCTGCCACATCATGCTAGTCATCCCATTCTAAGCGATTGATAACCGACACACCGACTTCGGTATTTGCGGTCAGCGCCACCGTGCGTTGCTCGCCGTCATACTGCAAAGTGATATCAAGATCCGCATGAGGTAACCAGCCCTGCCCTTTTTCCGGCCATTCAATCAGGCACAGTGCCTGTTCATTGAAATAATCCCGAATCCCCATAAATTCCAACTCTTCTGGGTCTGCCAAGCGGTACAGGTCAAAGTGATAGACCTGCCAAGGCGGGAGCTGGTAAGGCTCGACCAAGGTATACGTCGGACTTTTGACGTTACCCGTATGACCCATTGCTTGAACAAATCCGCGACAAAACGTCGTTTTTCCTGCGCCCAGATCGCCATGTAAATAACAGGTTGTGCTTTGCGTACAAGCACGGGCCAACGCTGCCCCAAGGGCAACAGTACTGTCGGCGTCTGCCAACTGGGTATGAAAAGTTTGGGTCATGCTACTACTGCGTCTCGTCTGTTGGCTTTATTAATCGATCAATCGCTGTAACTCGGGTAATAAATCACTGGCAAGCAAACCACGTTCGCCGGCAAGTGCCGCTTGGTCACCGGCTTTACCATGAAGATAGCAGCCCATGGCCGCTGCATGAAATAAATCAACGCCTTGAGCAATAAAGCTACCAATAACGCCAGATAACACATCGCCCATGCCGCCAGATGCCATGCCCGGATTCCCCACATTGGCTACAGCATAATCTGTGCCATCATATACGATCGTGCCTGCGCCTTTAAGTACTACTACCCCGCCGTAGCGTGTCTGGATAGCTTTGACGGCGGCGAAGCGATCGAGTTCCACATCCGCTATTTCACAGCCCAATAAACGCGCAGCTTCTCCCGGATGGGGGGTTAATACCCAGTCGTCTCGCTGTTGCGGATGGCGGGCGAGTTTATTGAGTCCATCGGCATCAATCACTTTAGTACCACGAGCACTAACCGCGATTTTCCACAGCGCGTCAGACCACGCACTGCTACCAAGCCCCGGGCCAATCACCAAGTTTGTTGCCCATTCCAGTGCCTCACTCAGTGACTGCCCAGGAGCCCAACCTTGGGTCATTAATTCGGGTTGACGCGTCACCAACATCAGAGTGTGATCCGCTTGGGTCACGACTTTGACTAACCCCGCTCCCGTCCGCAATGCCGCCTGTGCTGACAAAGTCACCGCACCGGCCATACCATGATCGCCGCCCAAACAAAGCACCCGACCGAACTGGCCTTTGTGCGCAGTGCGATCACGTTTGGGAAGATACCGTTGGCAAAGATCATCACTCATCAGCCAGCCGGCAGCCTGTGTCTGACGACCAAAGGCGGTGGCAACATTCAACCCTGCAAAAACGAGCTCGCCTCGGTGTGACATCGCTTTACCGGTCACTAACCCTTGTTTGAGCGCGATCAGCGTCACCGTGATGGTCGCATTGATTGCACATCCTTTGACACAGCCACTGTCTGCACACAACCCCGAGGGAATATCGACGGCAATCACAGGCACTTGGCTTTGATTGATGCGCGAGATCGCTTCGGCATAATCCCCCGTCACCGCACGGGAGAGACCTGTGCCGAGGATCGCATCCACAATCACATCAAATTGTTGCATGGTCGGTGCGCTGGAGACATTGGTACCCCCGCAATCCCGCCACTCCTGAAACGCAGTGGCCGCATCCCCGGTCAGCCGCTCTGGATCGCCTAACGCCCACACGGTAACGTTCAATCCCGACGATTTAGCCAGCCGAGCAATCACATAACCATCGCCCGCATTATTGCCCACCCCACACACAATCAATATCCGTGCGGCATTCGGGTAACGCTGCGCTAACGTGTCAAAAACGGCTTGTCCGGCGCGGAGCATTAACTGGTACATCGGGATCTCAAGGGCCTTCGCCACGGCAATCTCACCCTCACGGACTTGCTCTGCACGATAAAAACTCTGTGGTAAACTTGCTGCCATCGAATGCCTCCATTCATTGTGCTTGCACCACTTCACGGCCCAGGATTTCTCGCTATGTCGCACCCCACGCCCGATGCTTCAATTGATTTCAACCAATTAGCCCAACGTATCAAGCAATGGGGACAAGCGCTAGGCTTCCAGCATGTGGGGATCACGGATGTTGATCTTACGCAACATGAAGCGCAACTGCAGCGTTGGTTAGATCTGGGATATCACGGTGAAATGGATTGGATGGCGCGTCACGGCATGATGCGCGCGCGTCCACAAGAGTTGGTGCCCGGCACCGTACGCGTGATCAGTGTAAGGATGAACTACTTGCCGCCTAACGCGGGCTTTGCCACCACATTAGCCAATCCAACGCTGGGGTATGTGAGTCGCTATTCGTTGGGGCGGGATTATCACAAACTGATCCGAAACCGCCTCAAAAAGTTGGGCCAGCAGATTGAGACTGAAGTAGGCCCATACGGATATCGCCCTTTTGTCGACTCTGCCCCTGTTTTAGAACGCCCGCTCGCGGAAAAAGCCGGCCTAGGCTGGACAGGCAAGCACTCGCTGATCCTCAACAAAGAGACAGGATCTTGGTTCTTTCTCGGCGAGTTATTGGTCGATCTTCCTTTGCCGGTCGATACACCGGTCGAAAACCAGTGCGGTAAATGTGTAGCCTGTATGACCAGCTGTCCAACCCAAGCGATCGTCGCCGAAGGCGTGGTCGATGCACGTCGCTGCATCTCTTATCTCACGATTGAGTACGATGGCGTGATCCCACTAGAGTTTCGTCATGCCATCGGTAACCGTATTTATGGCTGCGATGACTGCCAACTGGTGTGTCCATTTAACCGCGATGCAGAATTAACCCTAGAGGCCGATTTTCATTGCCGCCCAAGCCTTGAGCAGCAGCCACTCACGACCCTTTTTAACTGGGATGAAGACACGTTTTTATCCCTGACCCAAGGGTCAGCGATTCGACGGATTGGCATACGTAAATGGCGGCGTAACCTCGCGATCGCGATGGGGAATGCCCCCTACGATGAAGATATCGTCAACAGCCTATCTGCACGACTCGGTGAAGATGACTTAGTCGATGAACATATTCAGTGGGCACTTGGCGAACAAGAGAAAAAGCGACTACAAATAGATGTGCAGCTTTTACCCACTGGCACCAAACGGCTGGTGCGTATTATCGAAAAAGGCCTGCCTAGAGACGCCTAACCGGCGGCTTATCACGGAAAGATGACGCTATTCACACAATGTGGAAAAGTCCATAAGTAAGCGCCGTTTTGGTGCACTTCTTGATAGTTAAACACATTGGTGGTGCATTAAGCGAGCAAGATCACGGAAGTGAATAAGATTGTGGAAAAGCGTTAAGTAAACTGGAAGAAAAAGATAAAAAACCACTTAAAATCAAGGTTTTGGGCTTTAATTGTGCCGATTAGCACTGTACTACAAACACAAGGCACTTGATCAATATCTCACCACCCTCTCTCGCCGGAAAGAATTCATCAACCAGTTTATCCACAAGCATAGATCTGTGGATAACTCTGTGCAATAACTGACGAAACCGCGCTATCACGCCGCCTTGAGAAAGGTTTGACGAAATAGTTAGCGAAAAATCAGGAATGATGCTTCACAGCATTAAAGAGAACGTTATAAAAAACGTTGCACTGGTGTTTAACCAAGTGATTGGAGCGACACACGAGGTTCGAACTCGTGACCTCAACCTTGGCAAGGTTGCGCTCTACCAGCTGAGCTAGTGTCGCTTATACCGAGTTGTAATTTGGAGCGACATACGAGGTTCGAACTCGTGACCTCAACCTTGGCAAGGTTGCGCTCTACCAGCTGAGCTAATGTCGCATTGTCGATGCGTTACATCGAATTTTAAATTGGAGCGACACACGAGGTTCGAACTCGTGACCTCAACCTTGGCAAGGTTGCGCTCTACCAGCTGAGCTAGTGTCGCTTAGATCGACCTGATCCACATCAGATCGAACATTAATTTGGAGCGACATACGAGGTTCGAACTCGTGACCTCAACCTTGGCAAGGTTGCGCTCTACCAGCTGAGCTAATGTCGCTTTCAACAGACGTTTCACGTCGTTAGGGCTGCGAATTATACGAAGAAAAAACCGGGTTGCAAGTGCTGACGAGCAAAATTTTGGTTTTTTCTTTTGATCGCTCAAAAGAACACCAGATCGATGAAAATAAAATCAGATCGTCAGGATCCTTTCGCGATAGAACTGCAATTCTGCAATTGATTCACGGATATCGTCAAGCGCTAAGTGCGTTCCCTGCTTCGAAAAGTCATTCAATATCTCAGGCTTCCAGCGTCGGACTAATTCCTTCAAAGTACTGACATCCACGGTGCGATAGTGGAAATAGCGCTCTAGTGCTGGCATGTGACGATACAGAAAGCGTCGATCTTGCCCCACGCTGTTACCACAAATCGGTGAAGCGCCTTCTGGTACCCACTGTGATAAAAAGGCGAGGGTTTGATCGATGGCATCTTGCTCACTAATGGTGCTTTGCTCGACGCGCGCCACCAATCCCGATTGAGTATGGGTGCGGGTACACCAGTCATCCATTTTGTCCAGTTCGCTTTGTGGCTGAGAAATCGCTAATACCGGCCCTTCTGCCAACACATTGAGCTGTGCATCGGTGACAATTGTCGCGATCTCAATGATCTTGTGGGTGTCAGGATCTAATCCAGTCATTTCCAGATCAATCCAGATTAAATTGTTTTCACTGAACGCCATTGAACTTGCCTTTTTTATGCGTAAACCATGTATCATACTGTGCTTGATATGAAAGCCAACTTAACCGATAAGAGTCATCGTGGCAAAAAAGAAAAAGCTTACCAAAGGCCAACTACGGCGCGTGCGATCCAACCAACAACGTCGGATCAAACAGCAAGATAATGATGTGCAATGGGATGACGCGCTGCTAGAAAATGCACGCGAGGGACGTGTGATCACGCGATTTGGCCAACACGCTGATATCGAGGATCCGCAAACTGGGCTAATCCATCGCTGCAATCTGCGTCGTACCGTGCAAAGCTTGGTAACTGGCGACCGTGTGGTTTGGCGTCCGGGAAAAGAAACCCTGCATGGCATTGCCGGCGTTGTCGAGGCAGTGCATGAACGCCAATCGGTTCTGACCCGTCCCGACTACTATGATGGCGTAAAACCCGTTGCCGCTAACATCGATCAAGTGATCATTGTGGCCGCGATTTTGCCCGAGTTATCACTGAATATTGTTGATCGTTATTTGATTGCCTGCGAAGTCTTGAATATTCGTCCTCTGATTGTCATCAACAAGGTCGATTTGCTAGATAGCGAGGGGCGTGAAATGGTGGACGAATTACTCGACATCTATCGCGATATTGGCTATCCCATCGTGTTGGTGAGTGCCGATACCGGCGAAGGGATGGAGGCGCTAGAACGCCATCTCGATCAACATGTGAGTGTCTTTGTCGGCCAATCCGGCGTGGGAAAATCAAGCTTGGTCAATACGCTACTGCCGGATGTGGATGCGCAAATTGGTGACGTCTCTGAAAACTCAGGGTTGGGCCAACATACCACCACCGCCGCGCGTTTGTATCATTTTGACCAAGGGGGCGATCTTATTGACTCCCCTGGCGTGCGAGAATTTGGTTTATGGCATTTAGAACCGGAACAAATCGCACAAGGCTTTGTCGAATTTCGTGACTATCTGGGTGGCTGTAAATTCCGTGATTGTAAGCACGGCGATGATCCAGGTTGCTTGTTGAGACAAGCCGTGGAAGATGGCCATATCAGCGTCGAGCGGTTTGATAGCTATCACCGTATTATCGAGAGCATGAAAGAAGCCAAAGACAACCGTCAGTTTTCACGTAACAAGCAAAACTGATCCAACAACGCGCCTCTGTCACTTCGTCATCGGATTGGCTACACTGCGCGGCTTAGCCGCTGCAAGGCGCGTAAACATTCTTTAACCATTCAGGACATAACCGTGCGAGACGATTTGAAAGTCGGCCTGCAATATATAGCGCCGAAACATGCCCTTACCCGAATGATGGGGAAACTAGCCAGCCTTAAAGGTGGATGGTTGACCACTGCTGTGATCAAATGGTTTATCAAGCAATATCAGGTCGATATGAGTGAGGCCAAAGTCAGTGACCCTGCCTACTATCGCACCTTTAACGACTTTTTCGTGCGAGAGCTCAAGCCCGCGTTACGCCCCATTGATGGCGATGCAGAGACGTTGGTCTATCCCGCCGATGCGTGCGTCAGTCAAGCCGGATTGATTGAGCAAGGACGTATTATCCAAGCCAAAGGCCACTCGTTTGATGTCACTGAACTCGTCGGTGGCGATCACGCCCTTGCCGACCAGTTTAAAGAGGGTCACTTTGCCACCCTTTACTTGTCACCGCGTGACTATCACCGTGTGCACATGCCATGTGATGCCGTGTTACGTGAAATGGTCTACATCCCCGGCGATTTGTTTTCCGTCAATCCACTAACGGCAGAGAACGTGCCGAACTTGTTTGCCCGTAACGAGCGTGTAGTGTGCGTATTTGAGACTGAATTTGGGCCTATGGTGCAAGTTTTGGTGGGCGCAACCATTGTAGGCAGTATTGCCACCACATGGGCGGGTACAGTCACTCCGCCAACCGGTGGCAGCATTCGCCGTTGGGAATACCCGACAGAAGGTGAACAAGCTATCCGCTTTGCTCAGGGTGATGAAATGGGTCTATTTAAACTCGGCTCAACCGTGATTAACCTGTTCCCAGCAGGAGCAATCCGTTTTCACGATGACGTCGCCCCCGGCACCCCAACACAAATGGGACAGCCTTACGCGCACCGTCAGGCATAACAGCTGAAAATTGTGAGATAAGGGGCATTTATGCCCCTTTTTTGTCGCCAAATTCGGAGATTTTTCCCGTTAATTCCCTCTTAAATCCGTATCATTGATCCCATCAATACACCTGTGATGCATCGGCGTGCTGGCGCATGGTCAGCCCGCACTCACAACATCAACCCTTATGAGGCGTATTTGTGGTCAATGCTCGTTTTACTAAGTTACTTGTCTCGCTCGGGCTGCCATTGTTGCTGCTCCTACTTCCAACCGACTGGTTACCTATCGCCAACCTCACTTTGATTCAACACCGTTTATTGGCGATCTTCCTGATGGCGGCCTTGCTGTGGGTTCTTGAACCTGTGCCAGTATTTTCAACCTCGTTGCTGATCATTACCCTGCAATTGGTGATGATCTCCGATAAAGGCTTACACTGGTTTCGCGGCGAAACTGCGCATCATCCGCGAGGCGAATTGATCCCTTATACCGATATTCTCAGCGCCTTTTCTTCCCCCATCATTATTCTGTTTATGGGCGGATTCTCACTGGCTATTGCGGCTTCCAAATATGAGTTAGATATCAACCTTGCCCGCGTATTACTCAAACCCTTTGGCAAGCATCCCAAATTTATCATGCTGGGTTTGATGCTTATCACCGCGGTGTTCTCGATGTTCATGTCCAATACCGCCACCACGGTGATGATGCTGGCGCTACTGGCACCGATTTTGAGTGTGCTCCCGAAAGGCGATCCTGCGATTAAAGCCTTGGTTTTGTGTATTCCGGTGGCCGCCAATACCGGTGGGATCGCCACGCCAATCGGGACGCCGCCCAACGCCATTGCGCTACAATATCTCACCGGCGAATACAGCATCTCATTTCTGGGATGGATGCAAATGGGTCTACCCTTTGTGGTGATCCAGTTGGCGTTTGCATGGTGGTTACTACAGCGCTTATTCCGCAGTCCACAAACCGAAATCACACTGGCACTGGAAGGCAAATTTCTGCGAGGCTGGCAAGCGTACACCGTCTATGCCACCTTTGCGCTGACCATTGCGCTGTGGCTAACCACCAGCCTACATGGCATGAATACCTATGTGGTCGCGGTGATCCCGCTCGCGTTGTTCACCCTGACAGGGATCATGGGCAAGGCCGAGTTAAAACTGATTAATTGGGATGTCCTTTGGCTCGTCGCCGGCGGGATTGCGATGGGCATTGCGCTAGACGAAACCGGCCTTGCTGCCGCATTAGCGCATGCCGTGGACTACAGCGTATTAACGGCCATGACAGTATTGGTCACCCTCTCCATTATTTGTTGGCTCATGGCAAACTTTATGTCGAATACCGCGACAGCTAACTTATTGATGCCTATCGCGGCGGCCATTGCCGCTTCCATGCCATCACTGGTGAATGTGGGTGGCATGCAAGGATTGCTCGTCGTGGTGGCTTTCTCCGCTTCATTAGGGATGATTCTACCGGTTTCTACCCCACCTAACTCTTTGGCGTATTCCACTGGTTTCATCGATAGCCGTGACTTGGTCAAAGTCGGTACGATTCTTGGAGTCAGTGGCTTAGGCTTGGTCTATGCAGCGGTCCTCGCACTAACATAGGCGTAACACCTCAATATCAGCAAGAGTTGTTTGTGTTGCCCCCAAAACAAACAGCCCTCTGTTTTGTCAGTGTTAAAAATATGATAACTAAAACAATATGTATACCAGCGGCCTTAAGCGTCGCTTTATACAGGGAGTTTTTTTATAAATTTATTATCACCCCTGACTCAAGCTTTCTACAATTAAGCAAATACTCAATAAAAGAGTCATAAACGTGGTAGTACGAGGGACGTTTCATGAAATTCACCATTAAGACCAAAATATTACTTGCTGTTGCTTTGGTCGTGGCTTTAGTTAGCGCGGTTCAAGCGTGGTTCTCCGTGAGCCAGCTAAAAGACGAGACACAACAAAGTGTCACCGCTCAAATGCGCGACATCGCCTTATCCACCAGTAACTTTATTGATGAGTGGCTCGATATTCGCAGTAAAATGCTTCTAGCCAATGTGCCACTCATTGCCAGCCAATCCAATGTGGATCGCGAACTGCTCTTGACCAAACGGCAGGGCAACTTCCTAACCGTTTACGCCGGTTTCTCTGACGGTTCGGTAGCATTCGGGGATAAAACCGAAACCTGGCCGGCTAACTATGACCCTCGGACTCGCCCGTGGTATAAGCAAGCAAGCGCAGCGGACGGCTTAATCATCACGCCTCCCTATGTGGACGCCAATGGCGCAGGGATGGTCATTAGCTTTGCCAAAGCCTTTAACGACCGTTACCAAGGTGTAATAGCAGCCGATCTATCAGTCAATGCCATTGTTGAAGAAGTGCTCAACGTCAAAATGCCGAATAACGGTTTCGCGTTTCTGGTAGACAGCAACAATAACGTCGTCGCCTACCGTGATACCGCACTCAGTAATAAGCCACTCACCCAAGTCGATAATGAACTCACGCCTGCTTTTATCCAACAGGCGCGCAGTAGCGATTCACTACAGACCATCGATTTTGATGGTGATGGTCGCGAAAAACTGGTCGCCGTCACTCATGTCGAAGGGGCCAACTGGAGTTTAGGGGTGGTGCAAGACAGGGAGCTTGCCTTTGCATCCGTGTCTGAACAAATTATTTCGACCCTCATCACGTCTGTGATTCTGTTTATCATCATTGCCCTGATTGCCGGTGCGCTTATCCATCGCATGTTGGCGCCGCTAACCCAGTTGACGCACGCGGTCAGCTCACTGTCGAAAGGGAGCGGTGACCTCACTCAACGTCTCGATATTGTGCGTCATGATGAGATTGGTGAACTGGCTGGTCACGTCAACGCGTTTCTAGAACAACTGCAATCCATGATTGGTCGTAGCGTCTCGCAAAGTGTGGCGCTTTCAGAGCGTGCTGAGCAATGTCGAGAACTGGCGCACCAATCAAGCGACTTAGTCGGTCAGCAGCAAGGCGATGTGGATCAAATTGCCACCGCCATTCACGAAATGTCCACTACCGCGAATGAAGTCGCCAGCCATGCCGAGCTGACGGCACGCTCCGCACAAGATGCAGAAAGTGCCTGCCGTGATGGGCTCTCCGTGGTGGAAGATAACCGTAAGGCGATCACCCAGCTGGCTGAACACGTTGATCAAGCCACCAATGTGATTCGCGAACTAGACACCAACTCACAAAGCATCAACCAAATTATCTCCACCATTCAAGATATCGCCGAGCAAACCAACTTGTTGGCCTTGAACGCCGCGATTGAGGCCGCCCGTGCCGGTGAACAAGGGCGAGGCTTTGCGGTCGTCGCCGATGAAGTGCGCGTGCTGAGTCAGCGTACCCATGACTCCACCGAAGAGATCCGCAACATGATTGAAACGCTGCAAAGTACAACACAGCGTGCGGTAGATGGCATGACACAAAGTAACGAAATGGCGACCTCCAGTGTCGAACGGGCTGCTTCAGCCAGTGACAAACTGAACGAGATCACCCGTGCGATTGGGGACATTTCCGAAATGGCAGCACAAATTGCCAGTGCTGCAGAGGAACAGCGGGCCGTTACCGAAGATATCAACCGGAATACCCAAGCCGTGCGTGATTTGTCACTGGAGATCCATCAAAAATCGACCGACACCGGTGAGCAAGGGGAATACATGGCCAACGCCGCGCAAGAAATGCATGGCGACTTGTCCAAATTCAAAGTCTAGTCCAAACGGCAGCCTATCCTCGTAGGCTGCCTCCTCCATCCACTGGCAGTAAGATCACAAATCCCACACCTCCCTGCTTCTTTTCACTGCGCACTGACACAAATTGCATAACTGATCGGATTTTACTGCAAATGACACGTTTACAATCAATCTAATCTCTTAGATGTGGAAATGTGTCTATGCCCAAACCAACCATAAAACTGAAAATCATTGTGGCCATCGCCTTGATCGTGGCCTTGGTCAGTGCGGTGCTTGCCACCATTTCAGTCAGACAATTACAAAACGAGACCACCAGCAGCATCACTAAACAGATGCAAGACGTCGGCGATGCTACCGCACAGTTCATCGATAGCTGGCTAAGCACCCGTGCGGATATGTTGTTGGCCAATGAATCCTTGATTGCCAATCAACCCAATGTTGACCGTGAGTTGCTCGTCACCAAGCGCGCTGGGCACTTTTTGTCTGTCTATGCAGGGTTCAGTGATGGTCGTATCGCATATGGCGACAAAAGCGAAGATTGGCCTGCAGATTACGATCCTCGCACTCGCCCTTGGTATAAGAACGCCAATCAGAGCAGCGAGCTGATTATTACCGAGCCTTATCAAGACTTTGATGGCAGTCTGGTGGTCAGCTTAGCGAAATCCTTTAATGGCCGCTATCAAGGGGTGATTGCCGCTGACGTGACCGTCACCGACATTGTCGATCAGGTCCTAAACCTTAAGCTCAGTAATGGCTTTGCGTTTTTAGTCGATGGCAGCAATAGTATTGTGGCTTACCGTGATACCGAACTCAGTCGACAGCCACTCACCGAGCTCGATGCGGAACTGACGCCAGCGTTTATAGACAGTGCCAGTCGTCAGGGCAAGTTGGTGACCTTTGATTTAAAAGGTGAAGACAAGTTACTCGCAGCCATTGACGTGCCGAATACCGATTGGACCTTGGGGATTGTCGAAGATAAGAGCGACGCCTATGCCTCCGTATCGGAGCAAATCACCTTTGTGGTGGTCGCTTCCGTGATCCTCTTTATCGTGATCGCTTTTATTGCCGGTGCCTTAATCAAACAGCTCCTGAAGCCATTAAGCGAGTTAACCGGCGCCGTCCATGCCCTTTCCGCGGGTGAAGGCGATCTGACCCAACGCATTAATATTGTTCGTCAGGACGAAATTGGTGAACTGGCCGAATACATGAACGCCTTTCTCGCCCAGCTTCAGCAAATGGTCGGTAAAGCGGTCAATCAGAGCATGACGCTGTCGCAAAGCGCAGAAGAGTGTCGCACGCATGCCCTGCAATCAAGCCAATTGGTCGATAAGCAGCAAAATGATGTTGACCAGATTGCCACGGCTATCCATGAGATGTCCGCCACCGCCAATGAAGTGGCCAGTCACGCTGAAGACACCGCTACCTCCGCCCAACAAGCCGAACAATCGTGCCAAGAAGGGTTAAGTGTGGTAAGCGATAATCGAAATGCGATCACCCAATTGGCCGATCAAGTGGAGCGGGCCACTAATGTCATTCGTGAATTGGATGAAAATGCTCAGAGCATCAACCAAATCATTGCGACCATTCAAGGTGTCGCAGAACAGACCAACTTGTTAGCATTGAATGCCGCCATCGAAGCAGCACGCGCGGGTGAGCAAGGGCGTGGATTTGCCGTTGTGGCCGATGAAGTGCGAGTGCTCAGCCAGCGCACCCATGACTCGACCGAAGAAATTCGCAACATGATTGAGACCTTGCAGCACACCACCCAACGTGCGGTGGATGACATGATGCAAAGTAATAATATGGCGACATCGAGTGTTGAGCGGGCAGAAGCGGCCAGCGAGCGACTCAATCAGATCACCACAGCAATCAGTACGATTTCTGAAATGGCGATCCAAATTGCCAGCGCCGCGGAAGAGCAACGTGCGGTGACTGACGATATCAACCGGAACACCCAAGCGGTGAAAGATCTCTCCTACGAGATCCACCAACAAGCAAGTGCAACCGGAGACCAAGGCGAAAGCATGGCGCAAGCAGCACGTGACATGCACCAAGACCTGTCAAAATTTAAAGTCTAGGTGAATGCCCTTTCCTTTCAAACGCCACCGCAAGGTGGCGTTTTTCTTACGGCGCTACGCGCGTGAGACAGGAAACGCGGTCACCGCATCAATGTGATCACAACCGAGCGCGAGCATCACAAGGCGATCGATCCCTAGCGCGACCCCTGCACAATCCGGCAGCCCCGCATCCAAGGCGGCGAGTAAGTGTTGATCGATAGGTTGTGGGCGCAAACCTCTTGCCACTCGCATCGCATTGTCCGCCTCAAAGCGGCGGCGCTGCTCCTGGGCATCTTGAAGCTCATAGAATCCATTGGCGAGTTCAATGCCTTGAAAATACACCTCAAAACGGTGTGCAACACGTGGATCCGCCTCACTGATTTTGGCTAACGCGGCTTGAGATGCCGGAAAGTCGTAAACAAACGCCGGCGCCTGCTGACCAATATTTGGCTCAACCATCACCGAGAAAAGCAGTTGCAACAAGGTATCTTTGTCGGTTTCATCCTCAGTGATATCAGCAAGCCCTTGGGTGGCAGCAAGGGCTCGTAGCTGGTCAATATCCGCGCGTAATGGACAAAGTCCAGTGCATGATTGAAAAGCCGCTTGATAGCTCATTCGCGTCGCACCTTGGCACCTGAGTACCGCTTGCAACAGCGCATCCATTTCATCCATCAACTGGTGATGGTCAAAATCCGGTCGATACCACTCGAGCATGGTAAATTCTGGATTGTGATAACGCCCCGCCTCTTCATTACGAAATGCCTTACTGATTTGATAAATGGCGCCGCTACCCGCCGCCAGTAATCGTTTCATATGAAATTCTGGGCTGGTCATCAAATACAAGGGTAACCCCTTGGCAAAGCCAGGGCCGACCAGCGAGGTGGAAAAACTGTGTAGGTGCACATCCGTCACCGCCGCTTGGCTCAACGCTGGGGTATCGACTTCCCATACTGCACGCTCAGCAAAAAATTGACGAATGCGGGCAATAATGGCCGATCGTTTTTTCAACTGTGTCATTGAGGCCGTTGGCTGCCATGAACAGGCTTGAGTCATGATATCAATCTCTCATTGCGCGAATGGCGTCAGTCTAGCGTCACGCTGGCGAATAACAACCAGTACGCCAAGATGAAGCACAGCGTAAACGTGGCACTGTGCGCATTCTGTTTGTAAGAGAACGCTGTTTTTTCATAGCTCGCCGACACTTAACGACCCACCTCACAGTTTTATGCAATTTAACTCCCATGCCCGCAAAATCGCTGCAATTCCCCAACTGAATCAATTTTTACTCGGTGAGGATTGCCTACCATGTCGGCAGAACAATAAACAAGCCAAGCACTGGCTTTCCCTACACTGGAGGATGAACGTGCAGACCATCACCACAGATATTGCAGTTATTGGCGCCGGCGGCGCTGGACTGCGCACCGCCATTGCGGCCGCTGAGGCGGATCCGTCTCTCAATATTGCCCTGGTGTCCAAGGTCTACCCGATGCGCTCACACACTGTGGCTGCAGAGGGTGGCTCGGCTGCCGTCATCAAGGATGAAGACAGCCTAGACAACCATTTTAATGACACCGTTAGCGGCGGTGACTGGCTGTGCGAGCAGGACGTTGTGGACTACTTCGTCAAGCACTGCCCAGAAGAGATGATCCAATTAGAGCAATGGGGTTGCCCTTGGAGCCGTAAAGACGATGGCAGCATCAATGTTCGCCGTTTTGGCGGCATGAAAGTCGAGCGTACATGGTTTGCCGCCGATAAAACTGGCTTCCATATGCTTCACACCTTGTTCCAAACCTCGATTAAATACCCACAAATTCAGCGGTTAGATGAATACTTCGTGGTCGACTTAATCGTGGATGATGGCCAAATCCAAGGCCTCATTGCCCTGCATATGGCAGAAGGTGAACTGGTCTGCATTAAAGCCAAATCTGTGGTGCTCGCCACCGGCGGTGCTGGCCGTGTGTACAGCTGTAATACCAATGGTGGCATCGTCACCGGTGATGGCATGGCGATGGCTTATCGCCACGGTATTCCATTACGTGATATGGAGTTTGTGCAGTATCACCCCACAGGCTTGCCCGGCACTGGCATCTTGATGACCGAAGGCTGTCGCGGTGAAGGGGGAATTATTGTCAACAAAAATGGTTATCGCTATTTGCAAGATTATGGCCTTGGCCCAGAGACACCCGTGGGCGAGCCAAAAAACAAATATATGGAGTTGGGACCGCGCGATAAAGTCTCTCAAGCCTTTTGGCACGAGCAACAAAAAGGGAACACCATCAAGCATCCATTAGGTGATGTGGTGCACCTTGATTTGCGTCACTTAGGTGAAGACTTCTTACAAGAGCGGTTGCCGTTTATTTGTGAATTAGCCAAAGCGTACGTCAACGTCGATCCGGCCAAAGAGCCAATCCCAATTCGTCCGACCGTCCACTACACCATGGGGGGCATAGAAACCAATGCCCAGACCGAAACCCGCGTAAAAGGACTCTTTGCGGTGGGCGAATGCTCCTCCGTCGGCCTACACGGCGCCAATCGCTTAGGATCGAATTCACTGGCTGAGCTGGCCGTATTTGGTCGACTCGCCGGAGAAGGTGCCGCACAACGTACGCGTGAGTTTACGGGGTGGAATCAAGCGGCGATCGATGCCCAGATCCAAGACGTTAAAGCACGCATTGATAAGCTCTTGAGCCATCAAGGCGAAGAAAACTGGGCAGATATTCGCAAAGAGCTGGGGGACACCATGGAAGCCGGCTGCGGTATTTATCGTCGCGAAGATCTCATGCAAGCCACGATTGATAAAATCGCCGAACTGAAAGCTCGCTATCAACAGATCAGCATCCAAGATCAAGGCAGTGTGTTTAACACCGACTTGTTGTATGCCATCGAAGTAGGTTATGGGCTCGAAGTGGCCGAAGCCATGGCGCATTCTGCCATTCAGCGACGCGAGTCTCGTGGCGCCCATCAACGCCTTGATGATGGCTGCACAACCCGTGATGATGACAACTACCTCAAGCACACCTTGGCATTTTACCAACCCGAGGGTGGCCCACGGATTGATTACAGTGACGTGAAGATCACCAAGTCTCAACCGAAAGACCGCTTGTATGGTGATGCTGCGGAGCAGGCTCAAGCGGCCAGTGAGGGGCAACAAGAGGAGCAAGCACAATGACGCAAGCTACCTATAGAGTTTCTATCCTTCGCTACGATCCCGCAAAAGATGATGCACCTTACGCGCAGGAGTTTGTCGTCCCCGGAGACGACACCTTCTCTGTGCTTGATGCGCTGGGCTATATCAAAGACAACCTCGACAAGTCATTGGCTTATCGCTGGTCATGTCGCATGGCCATTTGCGGCTCGTGCGGCATGATGGTCAATGGCGTGCCTAAACTCGCGTGTAAGGCTTTTTTACGCGATTACCCGAACGGCGTACTGATTGAGCCGCTAGCAAACTTTGCTATCGAAAAAGACTTGATTGTCGACATGACGCCATTTATTGAGCGCTTGGAAGCGATCAAACCTTATATTCTCGGCAACGACCGTCGTCCTGAAGATGGTCCTAACACACAAACTCCAGAGCAGATGGCGCGCTACAAGCAATTTGCCGCCTGCATTAACTGTGGTTTATGTTACGCCGCTTGCCCGCAGTTTGGCCTCAATCCAGACTTCCTCGGCCCAGCCGCACTGACCCTCGCCCATCGCTATAACCTCGATAGCCGAGATGGGGGACAACATGAGCGTATGCCACTGATAAACAGCGATAACGGAGCATGGGGATGTACCTTTGTGGGCTACTGCTCAAAAGTCTGCCCGAAAGGTGTCGATCCGGCGGGCGCGGTCAACCAAGGCAAGGTTGCCTCTACCCAAGATATGGTGATCGCCATGTTTAACCCCAATAAAGAAGGCAAGGAGATAACAGGATGAGTAACCGTAAACCTTATATGCGGCCCATGCCTCGTACTTGGTGGCTGCATCATCCGTTTTATCGCTTTTATATGGTGCGCGAGGCCACGGTACTGCCTTTAGTCTTTTTCACACTGAGCCTCACTGCGGGTTTGATTTGTCTCGTGCAAGGCCCTCAAGCGTGGCAAGGCTGGCTGGATTATATGGCCCACCCTGTGGTGATCCTATTAAACGTGGTCGCCCTGGCGGCAAGCCTGTTTCATGCCACGACATTTTTTAGCATGATGCCGCAGGTCATGCCGATTCGTATCAAAGGAAAATTGCTCGACGGCAAGTGGGTGATTGGGGCGCAATGGGGAGCCGTTGCAGTAATTTCGTTGCTGGCCTTGGTGCTCATTTAGGAGGCGTTATGATTGATTTAAAACCTAAGCGCTCCGACGAGCCAGTATGGTGGAGCCTGTTTGGTGCAGGCGGTACATGGTTTGCCATGTTCACGCCGATTACTATCTTGATTTTGGGTGTTTTAATTCCACTTGGGATCATCGACCCATCCGCCCTAAGTTACGAACGTGTGATGATGTTCGCGGAGCACTGGTTAGGTAAGTTGCTGATCTTGGCGACCCTTGCCTTACCGATGTGGCATGCCATGCATCGCATCCATCATGGCTTACATGATCTTAAGCTGCACGTAGGACTGGCTGGGAAAGTGGTTTGCTATGCCATCGCCTTTGCCGTCAGTGTCACTGCCGTGCTACTCGTCCTGATCGTATAGCGTCTATGCATACATCGAGTAGGGTGAG